>JAHZJA010000355.1 GCA_022601155.1 Deltaproteobacteria bacterium
AACAACACGCGGGATTGCGCCGGAATGAGGTGGCCATGTTCAACGAGGAAGGCCGAGGGCTCGGTTCCGAAGACGTAGCCTCGTTCGGCGTACCGGGCATCCCAAAAATCTTGGCCGTAGCGTCCCGCGTGCATCTGCTCGTCCTTCGCGATCACGACCCTACCAGCGTTGTCACGGGTCCGCCGCGACGCACCGTCGCAGCGGCCCAGCCCCAAGCCCACCGTGCGGTCTCGCTTCAGATCGTGGGCGGGGACTCAATGCTGGCTGGGAACGCGAGTGAACGCGGCCGAGACCTGCAGCAGCGGCTCGATCAGCCGGTCGCTGCTGTCGGTCAAGGCGTAGCTCCGTTCGTCTCGCTCCAGCAGCGCCGCGTCCACGAGGTCGGTCAGAGACTTTGACAGTGCCCGGGGGGTGATCGGGTCCAGCGCGCCCCGAAGACTGGAGAAGGTGTCGCGGGCTCCGGACACGGCCCCGACGATCGGCAGCGACCACTTGCGCAGCCCTACCCGCTCCAGTCCGAGATCGACCAGTTGGGTATGCAGCGCGTCGCATGGTGCGGCGAGCGAGCGGCCCGCCGGGGTTGGGAGGTATTCCGGACGAAGCGGGTGACCGTGCCCCGTGTTGCGCGACACGAGACCCAGCTCGATGAGATGCGCGAGGGTCGAGGTGAGCGCGTCCCGGCTGACGCCAAGGTGACCGCGCAGCGCAGCGAATCGTGCACCACCTTGCCGATGCAGCTCGGCCAGGATCGGAATGCCCCAGCGGTGATGCACCAACCGAAGTGGCACCGTGACGAGCTTGCCCACGCGTGATGGATCCTGCCTTGACACCTCGAAATGTCGAGTATACTTTCCGGACCATCAATGACCGACATCGAGTATGACGATGAGATCAACCTGGCATTGGGTGTGACCAATCTGGAGCGTTCGGTGGCCTTCTTCGGCGAGCGTTTGGGCTTCCAGAAGCTGTTCGTCGACCCCAAGAACCGCTGGGCAACCCTGGGCACCTTTGTCCAGGGGGTGACGTTGGGTCTTTCCGAGGTCGAGACGGCCCCGGGACGCGGTGGAGCGACGCCGACCTTCGGCGTTCGTGATCTGGATGCCGTGCGCAGCCGTCTCGAGGCGGCCGAGGTCGCTTTCGACGGCAACACCGTGGAGATCCCGGGCGTCACGAAGTTCGCGACCTTCTTCGACCCCGATGGCAACGCGTTCATGTTGGCGCAGAAACTGCGATGACGTTGCGCGTAAAGCTCTGGGTCATCGTGGTCGCGGTGGTGGTCGACGCCGCCGTAGGTGCGCTGTGGTACTCGCCGCTGGCGTTCGGCGATGCCTGGCACGCGCTGCAGGGGCTCGACGCTGCGGCGCTCACGGAGCGTACCTGGGTGCATGGCGTCTCCATGCTCGTCAACGTGCTGAAGATGACCTGCCTGGCGCTGTTGATCTCGTTGGCGGGTGTCGAGTCATGGCGCGGCGGCCTGCGGATTGGTGTGTTGGCCTGGGCGGGCTTCGTCCTCACGATTTGGACGGGATCGACCCTCTATGCCGATCGCTCGCTGAGCGTGCTTGCGATCAATATGGGATTTCATCTCGTCGTGTTCAGCGTCGTGTCCGCGCTGATGGGGCGCTTCGTTCGACCCCGCTGACTGCCGCGGCTGGGCCGTCACTTCGCCTGGAGTGGACGGGGACATCTTCGCAGCCGCCACCTGTGCGACGACTGACGTGCCCCGCGGGGCCTACATCCTCACCGGCCGGGAGTCGGTGGGGTATCGTCGGTCGAAGGTACGTGGGCGCGACAACAGCAGCCCGGGCGACGGGATTTGACGTAGTGGCTCGCTACACACGTCAGGTGTGGGCTGCCGACCAACCGAAGCTGTTCGCCCGGGCCTCCGGGCGCGGCATTGACAAGGCACTCAAGGGCGGGGCCTCGGCGCTGTATCGCTTTCTCGAGAACGACCTCGACGACAAGGAGGTTCACAGGTCCTATGTCACGGCGTTGGTCCGGGGGGCCGCAGTCTGGTTTTCCGTCGAGCTGTATCAGCGCTTGCCCGTGCTCTTGCCGCATGTGCACCGGGACAACACTTGCCGTCGACTGCTGTGCCTCGATCCCGCCCACGTGAAGGGACGTCAGGGACGGACGGGAGAGCGGCGAGATCAATGGAGCACTCCCACGACCACTGGTTACGTTCGGGACGACAACTCCCTTATCAAGGCCTTGCCGAACTCCCTGCGGGTCGAATCTTCTGCGCCGGGCCTCGCTGGCCGGAAGCTGGGGGGCGGATTCGTGGCCTGCCATATCTGGGCCATGAGCGACGCTACGGATCCGTGGCAGAACTCGTTCGTTCCCAATCTGGTTTGGCTACCGAGGCCCTTCGATCTCTACTCCGACCGGCAGGGTCACTTCGTGCAGGCCGTTCTGCGAAGTGAATCGGCCCGGCGATATCGGTCGCGGGCCACCGATGCTCCACAAGAGACCGCCAAGATCTGGGCTGCTCTCGCGGTCCCCGGCCGCGGCTCCGCCGGGGGACCGACGGGCAATGAGTTCGTGAACTCCACCCGCTGGCAGCGCACACGGCTAAAAAAGATCGGGCCTGCGCGATAGAGCTGGCCTCCGCGTGATGCGCTGCGCTCACGTTCCGCACGCGCAGACGGCCGATGCGTCCCAGATTTAGCGCTGCGGGTTGAACTCAGCCGGGTCGCAGCCAGCCGTGCGCGGACCTCCGAACGCGCGCCACTGGCTGGGCGTTTTGCCAACCGCCCAGCACCTTGACGCGGACGTGGCCGAGTCCGGGTTCCGCCACGGGTTGACTAGCGAGCGCCCCGCAGCGGCCACACGATCTGAGTCTTCCACTCCGCCGGGTTGGGCACCTCGCCCGGATCGGTCAGATACACCTCACGCAGAGGCCCATCGCGCTCGAGCCCGTGCTCGTGGAGATAGGTCTCCATGGCGGCATGAGCATCACCCAGACCGTCGTAGGATCCGGTGTGGATCGTGATGGCAGCGTTGCCAGCGGGCAGCGTGCGCACGAGGATGTCGTCCTTGCCCTGCGTGCCCGCGGCGACGGGCATGCCGGCTTCGATGGTGGCCATCCCGGGGCCCCACTCGACGTACAGCGTGGTCGGAGGGCCGACCATCGCGATGCCTTCGGCCGTGGCATGACCAAAGATGGCGGGCAGGATCTGTCCCAGAGTCTGGGCGACCTCGGCGTGGGGGCAGCGGGCCGACTTGCACAGCAGGGTGAGCGGCTCGGTGGATTGTTGGGTGATGTCGTACTGCATCGTGGGTGGTGCTCCGGCAAATGATGGTGGAGTCGTCGATGCTCGAAACAGCTGCAGGCACGGACCCACGTGGGTGAGCACCTGCGCATGACGAACGTCGTGGGTGAGGCCGCACGCGGCGGCGTGGACTCGAAAATCCTTGGGCGGGCGACCAAAATGGCCGGCAAATGCCCGCGTCATGCCCTCGTGGCTCTCGAAACCAGCGGCCAGGGCCACGTCGAGCACGGAATCGTCGGTGGTCAACAGCAGCACCGCAGCGCACTCGAGCTGAAGCCGCCGGGTGTACTGCTTGGGGCTTTGGCCCACCAGCCTGGAGAACGCGCGCTGGAACGACGATGCGGACTGACCTGCCTCGGCGGCGAGCTCCGCGAGTGATCGTCGCTGGCCGCGGGAGGCGCTCAGCTTGGCCAAGATCGGCAGCATCTGCTCGAGCGTCGCGACCTTGTCGATCGTGTTGGTCTCGCGGTTCCAGTAATGGTTCGGCG
>JAHZJA010000356.1 GCA_022601155.1 Deltaproteobacteria bacterium
CCCCGCGGCGCTGAGGTCGATGCAGACCGACTCGCCTTCCGACGCGCAGTGGGTCCTGCACCTCATCGATCTCGGCGTCACCCAGCCCACCCGTCGCACCAACCTCGAGCGCACCGGGGCCGAGATCGCCATGATCCACGGACGCGCCACGCCCACGGCCCAAGCCCACGCGCTGGGGATCGCCATCGCCACGGCGGTGGACCGCCGGGCTGCCGCGCTGCACGGCACCCGCTCGGCCCTGCGCGACGCCTGTCGGGCTGCGGTAGCGGTGTGGTTTCACGGCGACCTGGGCTCGGAGGACACCCTGCGGGCCAAGCTCGAGCCCCGGGGATGCGCGGAGATCACCGCCAACCTCAGCGAAGCCCGCGCCCGCCCTCGCACCGCCCTGCTGGGCTTGGGCCTGACCTTGCTGGGCAACGGTCCCGCCGACGCCGCGGCGCTCGACCGCTATTGGTGGGCACCCATGGGTCTGGTCCGCGACTTGGCGCTGCCCCCGGTCCCCGCCGTCGAGAGCCCGCCATCGATCCGCATCGAGCCCCTGGAGCGCGAGACAACCCAATGATGGCCCCGCCCCCTGCGTTCGGCGTGCTCGACGAAGCACAACGCCGCCGCCTCGCCGCGGGTGAGCACGAGGCGCTGGCCCAGGACCTGAGCGAGGCAGCGCGACACGCCCTGGCCGGCTGGGTCCGCGAGCAGATCTGGGATTTCGAGGGCGCCCTGCGCTGCTATCGCGAGGCCGACCGCCCGGTGGACGCGCTGCGCATGGCACTGGAAGCTGGGGCCGCCCCTGCGCTGGACACGATGCTCGACACGATCGAGCGTGCCGACGAGTCCACGTTCGAGGCCGCGGTCACCCTGTTGCGGCAGCGACGACGCGACATGGAGGTCGCACGGCTGTTGGCCAGCCGCGAGACGGACCCCGAGGCCCAGGCCGCGGCGATGCTGCGCGCGGGCAACCGCTTGGGTGCCGCGCAAGCGCTGGCCACCGCCGGGCGCCCGCGCGACGCCCTCGAGGCACTGCAGCTTTCGGACCAGCCATCGAGCCCATTGGCACTGGCGCTGGCCGCTCGCCTCGCGTGGGATCTGGGGGATGCCGAGGGCGCGGCCCGCCAAGCCCAGGCCGCGCTGCGGGACGGCGAGCGCTCCCCCGAGCTGGCGGCGCTGTTGGCCCGGGCTCTGGGATCGCTGGGGCACGACCTCGCCGCCCAGCTGGTGTTGCAGCGGCACGGAGCGCAGCCGACCAACGAGGCGATTCCCGGCCGCTACCGCGTGACGGGCCTGCTGCCGGCGGGGCTGGCCGGAGCCGCGTACGTGGGTGTCGACCGCGTGACCCTGCAGGAGGTCGAGATCCACCTGCTGCTGGCCGATCAACCCGAGCCCATCGACCCGCGCATCGCCGCCGCCGTCGACACCTTCACCGTCGCCGCGCAGACGGCCGCGGCCGTGGGACACCCCGCCATCCGCCCCGTGCTTCGGGCCGAGCCCGCCGCGGGATTGCTGGTCTTGGCGCGTGCCGAGGGCCCGCCCGTGCGCCAGATGATCCGCCCCCCGGGACTGGTGGAGGCAGTGCCACGCGCGCGCGCCCTGCTGGCGTTCTTGCTCGGAGGACTCATCGCCGCCCACGAGCGTGGGTTGGTCCACGGCCCCATCCTCCCGAGCCTGGTCGTGACCGACGCCCTGGGGCGGCCGCAATTGGGCCCGTTTGGCGGACACCACCTGGCCGGCCTGGCCGCCACCCGCACCGGTGGCCTCGAAGAGCTGATGGTGCTCACGGCCCCGGAGCTACGGCGCGGGGCACCGCCGACCCCCGCCAGCGATCTGTTCGCCGTGGGCACCCTGATGCACGCCATGCTCGTCGGTCGCCTCGAGCCGGCGACCGAGGACCCCCGGGTGGCCGCGGCCGAGCGCGAGCTCATCGTGGGCATGACGGCCGAGGATCCCAGCGAGCGCCTCCCCGCACCGCACGTCCTCGAGCGGCTGCGGGCACCGGTCGCTGATGTCCGGACACTCAACAACTCGCCCGAGGCGGTGGCCGCTCGCTCCGCGACCGACGGTCAGCTGCAGCGATTGCGGGCGGGGGTGGAAGTGCTCGCGGACGACAGCTGGGAGCCCGAGCGCCTCGACCAGCTGTGTGCCACCGAAAACCCCTGGTTCCAGCCCATTTTGGACCGGGCGGATCGAATGCTGGTGCTCGCGCCCTGGCCCGACCACGCGCGGGTGCTCGATGACGCCACCGACGCCTGGCGGCGGCTGGTGCCCACCGATGCCCTGCAGCTGCTCGAGCCTCCCCTGCGCGAGGCGGTCGAGCTGCGACTGCGGGCGTCGTCGGTGGTGGTCACCGCCGCGGGGACGCGCATGCTGGCCCTCGACGACCTGCTGTCGCGCTGAGCGGGGCGTACCATGACCGCCGTGGACGCCGACGCCACGACGGATCCACCCCCCCGCTCCGCCAGCCCCATCATCGACGGGCTCGGGCGGTGGCCCTGGTACGTCCTGGGTGCAACGCTGCTGGGCCTGGCCGCGCTGTCGGTCCCCGAGTCCGTCCAGGCCGGCGACGCAGGCGAGATGGCGACGGTCATGCTCGAGGGCGGCGTCCCGCATCCCTCGGGGTATCCGTGGATGCGCGTGCTCGGACTCCCAGCGTCCGGCCTGGTCGCGCTGGGCATGGAGCCTGCGCGCGCCGCTGCGTGGCCCTGTGCCCTCGCGGGCGTCGTCGCGTGGCTGCTGCTGTGGCCCATGCTGGTGCGGTGGACCGGTCGGCCTCCTGCGACGTTTGCCATCGCCCTGCTGGCCACCGCTTCGCCCGTCCTGCTGCACGTCAACGATGCCGAGGTCTGGGGGCTCCACCTGTTGGCCAGCGCGGTGGTGCTGCGGGTGGCCGACCGTGACCCGGTGCGACCGTGGCAGCTGGGGCTGTGCTTCGGCCTGGCGTTGAGCCACCACCTCAGCGCGGCGCTGTTGCTGCCCGTGGTGGTGGGCGCCGCGTGGCCTCGACCGTTCGGATGGCGACGCCTGGGTCGGGTCGCGGCCCAGGGGATCGGAGCGGGGCTGGCCGGCCTGCTTCCGCTGGCAACCCTGGCGCTGGGGAGCGGCGGGGCTTGGCGTTGGGGAGACACCCAGTCGCTGTCCGGGCTCGCGCGTCACGTGCTGCGGGCCGACTACGGTGTGTTCGAGCTGAGCCTGCACCAGACCGACCCGCTGGTGCTGGACCAGTGGACCCGCGTCGTCGACACCGTCGGTACCGCAATGGGAGCCGGTCTGCCCACCGGGCCCATGGTGGGTGCGATGGTGCTCGGCGTCGTCGCGCTCGCTGCCCTGCGGTGCCCCACCACCGTGCGACCGGGGCTGTGGTGGGGGCTTTGGGGCTCGGTGCTGGCCAGCACGCTGGCGTTTCCCGCCGCCCACAACATCGACCCCACCCGGCCTTTTGGCGCGTGGATCCTCGAGCGCTTCGATCTACTGACGTTGCTGCTGTGGACACCGCTGCTGGCGGTCGCCACTGCGCGGCTGTTGGCGCGGGTTCCCGCCGGTCGTCTGGTCCCCGCCGCGCTCACGGTGGCCGCGATGGTGCTCGTGGCCACGCAGACCGCACGCAGCTTCGCCCGCGGCGTGCCCTCCACCGATGACGGGGTCGAGCGCTATGCCCGGGACCTGCTGCAGACCCCCGCCCCGGGACAGCGAGCGGTGGTGATCGGGACCGACGACCATCGCCTGTTTCCCATCGTGTTCATGCAGCACGTACGCGGAGCCTCGCCCGACACGCTGTACATCGATGCCTCGCTACTGTCACAGCCGTGGTACCGCGCGCATCTACGGGAGCACTGGCCCGCGCTGCCCGATGTCGACAAGCCCGTCGCGCTCATCGCCACGATGTGGCGCGACCCCGCGCTGCGCGACACCCCCATCTATCTCGCCAACGTATTTTCGCGCCCCGCGATGCAGCTGCCGATCCTGCCGCAAGGTCTGCTGTGGCGCGTGCTTCCGCCGCACGACCGCGACGTGGGCCCCTCGCAGGTCCTCGCCGATCACCTCGCAACGCTCGCACGCTACGGGCCACTCCCCAATGCGGGCTCTTGGCCGTCTCACCCGTGGACCGCGGACCTCCACGCCGCCTACAATGAAGGGACCGCGCAGCTGGTGACGGCCTTGCGCGATGCGGGGCGGGAGTTGGACGCCCGCGCACTGCTCGATACCCTGGGCGATCGGCGCCCCCCTTCACGATGACCGCCCTCAACGCGGAGCTCTCTTTTTCCCTCGATCTGGTGCGCGAGTGCGCCACGATCGCCATGCACTACTGGCGAGGCGGCGCGAAGGTGTTGGCCCTGCGGGAAAAACCGCTGGGCGGCGGGCCCATCACCAAGGCCGACACCGAGATCAACGACAAGATCGTCAAGGCGCTCCATGACCGGTTTCCCGACGATGGAGTGCTCGCCGAGGAGAGTGCCGACGACGGCCGCTGGCGCCGGCCCTCGCGCTGTTGGTACGTCGATCCCATCGACGGCACCCGAGAGTTCGCACGGGGCCGCACCGGCTGGACTATTCAGGTGGGCCTGTGCATCGATGGCGACCCCGTGCTCGGTGTCGTGTTCGAGCCCGCGGCCGGGCACCTGAGCTGGGGGCTCCGCACCGAGACCCAAACCGTGGCCCGCCACCAGCGACCCGACAATCAGGAACAGGACCTCACCCTGCGGGAGCCCGATCCCGAGTCCCTCGTCCTGATCGGCGGACGCCTGTACCCGCTGTCGCGACAGCACGCGATCCGCCGCGCGCTCGGCATCTCCAGCGACCGGGCCAGCAGCGTCGGCAGCGTGGGGGTTCGGCTGGCCACCGTCGCTCGTGGTGAGGCCGACGTCTACGTCCAGGCTCCCGGGCACACCAAGATGTGGGACACGTGCGCGCCCGCAGCCCTCGTGCTGGCGGCCGGAGGACTGGTGACCGATCTGCAGGGCAAGCCCCTGGACTACCGAGCCGCCAGCGTCACCCACCCCAGCGGCGTCGTGGCCTCGCCCCGTCCGCTGCACGCCGAGATCTTGCGCCGGGTCGCCCCCCTCGCCGCGCGCTGGCTGTAGGCCGGACACCGCCCCGGCCTACGGTAGAGAGCCGACAGGGCAGCAGCCGCGCTGTCGCGTCCGCTCAGCTACCCGCGACCGTCATCTCGTCCACCCGGAAGCTGGGTGATGCGATACCGGTCTTGTGCTGCAGGTCGTTGGCGATCATGTCGATGCCCTTGAGCAGCTCGTCGAGGTTGCGAGACACGGTCACCTCGCTCACCGGCCGACCGAGCGCACCGTTTTCGATCACGAAGCCCTCGGCGCCCCGACTGAAATTGCCGGTGGTGGGATCGAAGCCAAAGCCCATCATTCGCGTGACGAACAGCCCGCGCTCGATGCCCGCGAGCAAGCGCTTGGGGTCGCTCCGTCCCGGCCGCAGGTACAGGTTGCTGCTGCTGGGATGCGGGATACCACCGCCTCCGCCGCTGCTCCCGGTCGGCTTCAGGCCCAGCTTGCGCGCGCTGTACGTGTCGAGCAGGTAGCTGGCGAGCACGCCCTTGCGACACAAGGTCAGCTTCTTCACTTTGCGCCCCTCGCCGTCGTAGGGCCGCGACCCTGGACCTCTGGCGATGAGCGGGTCGTCGACGATGGTGACCTTCGAGCTGGCGATGGTGTCGCCCATACGACCGGCCAGGTAGCTGCGCTGGCGGTAGACCGAGTCGCCCATGAGGCAGCTGGCGACCAGCCCCACGATGGCGCGCGCGGCATCGCGATCGAACACCACCGGGTAGCGACCGGTCTCCATCTGAGAGGCACCCAGCTGCGCCAAGGCCCTGCGTGCCGCTTCCTCGCCGATGACGGCGGGGGACTCGAGCGCCTCGAAGAAGCGACCTCCAGTCCAGTACACGCCCTTGCGCTTCTTGCCGCCCTCGTCGTCGGCCACAGCCTGGACGACCAGCGATTGGTAGGTCCCCGCGTTGCGACCGATGAACCCACCGGTAGTGGCGAGCACGGAGCAGCCGCTGCTGCGACCAAAGCTGGCCCCCTCGGAGTTGGTGATCC
>JAHZJA010000357.1 GCA_022601155.1 Deltaproteobacteria bacterium
CACCTGGCCATCCAGTACGCCTCGCGCATGGGGCTGCGGACGATCGCACTGTCCCGCGGCACATCGAAGGAGGCGCTCGCCCGCGAGCTGGGAGCCCACGAGTACATCGACACCAGCGATGGTGATCCTGCCAAGGCCTTGCTGGCGCTGGGCGGGGCCGATGTCATCCTCGCCACCGCCCCCAACTCGCGGGTGATGGAGTCCGTGCTCGGTGGCCTCACCTCCCGCGGCCAGCTGCTGGTGGTGGCCGCCGCCGCCAGCCCCATGCGAGTGGTGCCCCTTCACCTTCTCAGCGGTCGGCGCATCCAGGGCTGGCCGAGCGGCGACGCCAACGACTCCGAAGACACCATGCGTTTTTCGGCCACGTTTGGCGTTCGGCCGCGGATCGAGACGTTCCCCCTGGAGCAGGCCGGCGCTGCCTTCGATCGGATGATGAGCAACGACGTACGGTTCCGGGCCGTCTTGGTGCCCTGAGCGAGCCATAGCGCACAACGCGGCGATCTGCGGGGGCCACGAAGTTTCTTCGGTTCGGCTGCACGGATGGAGGCGCCCCGTCCCAATCCCCTAACGTGTCGGCACGGATCGTGGCGTTTCCCGGAACGACAGCACAGCGGCCGCAGCTCGACGTCGTGTACGAGGCCGAGGTCGACTGGGTGGTGCAGACCCTACGAAGGCTGGGCGTGCCCGAGCGCGACCAGGACGACCTGGCCCACGATCTGTTCGTCGTCGTACACCGTCGACTCGCCGACTACGACCCCACGCGCCCCATCCGGCCCTGGCTGTTTGGGATCGCGTTTCGCCTGGTCTCCGATCATCGCCGCCGGGTTCGCCACCACCGTGAACAGTCCGTCGCCGTGTCGGATGAGGCGGCCGACCCTCGCTCCACCATCGATGCCCAGGCCCACGCTCGCCACGCCCTCGGGCTGGTGGCTCGAGCTCTCGACCAACTCGACTATGAGCGGAGGGCGGTGTTCGTGATGCACGAACTCGACGGCTTCTCGATCCCCGAGATCGCCAAGGTCATCGACGCTCCCCTCAACACACTGTACTCCCACCTTCGGCGCGCTCGTCAGCAGTTCCGCGCCGCCGTCGAAGCCCTGGGAATCGAGCCGGAGGCCGATCATGGATGAGCGACTCGAACCGCTGGGTTCCGACATCGAGGCCCTGCTGCAGCCTGCCCGTGTCCAGCAGCCCCTCGATCCGCAGCGCAAGCGAGCCCTGCGACGGCGGCTCGACGACACCCTGGCCGCACCGATGCAGCCGCCCCGATCGCCGCGCCCCACGGCCCATGAGGCCCCCCACGCTCCCCAGGCCTCCAACCCCCGGCGCCGTGGATGGGCAGCAATCTCGTTCGTCTCGGCCGCCGCCGCCGGGCTGGTGTTGTGGCTGGGATTGTCGGCCAACGCCCCCGTCGAAGGCTCGATCAGCCTCCAGGCGCGCGTCAGCGTCCCCCTCGCCGACCGCGGGGTGATGGTGGCCGAGCCCAACACGCATGCGAGCTGGAGCGTCGAGCCCGACGGCACCGCCGTCGTCCAGCAACGCTCGGGTCGCGCATTTTACCGGGTCGAGCCCGGTCGGCCATTTTCGGTACAGACCCCCACCGCAGCGGTGCGCGTGGTGGGCACGAGCTTCGAGGTGGAGATAGGATCGATGGATCGAACGACGATGAAATCCGGCTTCGTCGGCGCCGCACTGGCCGCCGTCACCGTGGTCAGTGTGTACGAGGGCAAGGTGATGGTCGCCAATGCGCACGGCGAGGTCGAAGTGGAGGCAGGACAGCGCGCGACCGTCACCGCCGACGCCTCGCCGATGACCGCGAACGACCGTCGCGAGACCCCGGCGGAGCCGACCCCAGCGGCCCCCGCCGTTGCCGTCGCCACTGCGGCACAGCCCCCCGCGGAAGTGCAATCGCTACGCCGCCGGGTTCGTGAGCTGGAGCGAGAGCTCACCACGGCACGCGAGGAGGCGGCCGCCAAGGCCGAAGACGATGACCACGACTGGGCTGCGAAGTTCAGGCGGCAGATGTTCGAGCCGACCGAGGAGGATCTTCGTGCAGATGTGAAAAAGTGCGCCGTCAAGTACGCCGCGCCGTCGGTCCAGACCCACGGGGACCGCCAACCCCTGGCCGACGATCTCGTCGACAAGCTCGACCTCTCCGAAGACGAGCAACGCTTCGTCGAGGCCCTGTTCACCGAGCTCGATCAACAGCTGCTGCCGCTGACGCGCGAGCTGTACATCGAGGCAACCGGGGACGAAGCAGGTGCGACCACGCTGTCGTTCGATGCCATGGAGAACGAGATTCAAGACAAGACTCCTCCCGAGGAGGTGATCGAGGCACGCCGTCAGGTCGCGCGCGAGCGGGCGGGGATGGACGCGGTCCCCACCGACCCGAGCGACTCGCTCCCGCTCACTCGTCTGCTGCGCGCCCACGTGGCACGCAGCAAGCACCTCAACCAGCGCATGCTCGCCGAGTTCGGCCCCGATCGCGGTCGAGAACTCCGCAACGGCCTTCCGCTCAACTACACCTCGCTGGGCGGATGCTCGCCCGGCGACGTCGACTGAGTCGCCCGGGCGTCTGGCCGGGGTCCGAGGCAGCCACCGCCGCCCCCGCATGCGCTTTCCCTTACAGCACCGTGCCCGCGGGTCCGCTCGACGACGGACACCGCGGGCCTCAGCCTAGAAATCGGCCATCGACCCCACCTGCGCCCGTACCATGGTCGGGTGGGCAGGCCGTTCGACCCCGGAGGCACCGATCCCGCCTCTGCGCACGACGACGACTCTCCTGCGCCGTCGCATGTGACCGACGACAGCGACATGGCTTGGCTGCTGGCCGAGGTCGCGGCCGCGCCTGCGTGCCTCATCGATGAGCCCCGCCTGGCACCAGGCACGATCGTCGACGACTCCTACCGCATCGAGCACCCACTGGGCCGAGGCGGGATGGGCCAGGTCTACGGTGCGTTCGACCTCGAGCTCGGCCGCAAGGTCGCGATCAAGCTGCACATCGCCGCCGACCCCCGCCATGCCCAGCGGTTGCTCCGCGAGGCGCAGACCATGGCGCAGCTGGGGCACCCCAATGTCATCACGGTGCACGAGGTCGGTCGATTTCGCGACCATGTGTTCGTGGTGATGGAGCTGGCTGCCCAGGGCTCGGCCCGCGCGTGGCTCTCCAAACAGCGGCGCCCCCCGGCCGAGATCCTGGAGCTGTACCGTCAGGCGGGCCGTGGACTCGCCGCTGCACACCGGGCCGACTTGGTTCACCGCGACTTCAAGCCCGACAACGTCTTGGTCCATGAAGACGGGAGGGTCTGCGTCGCGGACTTCGGCCTGGTGCGGATCGACCCTTCCTCGGATCTCGCTCGGTCGTCGCCTCGGGACTCCCCCGCCGCGGGGTCCGACGGCACCCACCCCTCTGGTGACCCGGCGGTCTCCCGTCTGACCGCCGCGGGAGCGACGATGGGTACGCCCGCGTACATGGCTCCCGAGCAGATGCTCGGCATGACCCTCGATGCACGTGCCGACCAGTTCGCCTTTTGTCTCGCGCTGTTCGAGGCCCTCCACGGCCGCTCACCATTCGCGGGCATGCGCGGGGATGCGCGACGGCGTGCAATCGAAGCGCACGCGCTGCAGTCCTTTCCCCGTCCCCGTGGCGTCTCTCGCAGGGTCGATGCCGCGATCCGACGCGGCCTTCGGTACGCCGTCCACGAGCGCTTCCCCGATATGGACGCGTTGCTCGATGGGCTCAGCCCCCCTCGGCGTACCCGGCTCCCCCTGGTGGTCGGGCTGGGGACGGCGGCGGTCACGGTCGCAGGCATCACGTGGTGGGCGCTCCCTGCCGCGGTCGACTGCGTCCCCACCGAACAGCGCGTGCAATCGCTGTGGAGCACCACTCACCAGCAACAGCTGCACGACGCGATCCTGGCCAGCAACACCCCGCACGCGGCAGGCACCTGGACTCGCGCTCGCGGGGAGATCGATGCGTATCTGCGCCAGTGGGCCGAAGTTCACGACCACGCCTGCTCGCAGCCCGAGACCCCCGTACGCACGGGCGCCGAGCAACGTGCGTGCCTCGACGAGACCCTGGCCCACGTGGAGCAGGCCCTGGACCTGCTCGCCGAAGTCGACGAGGCCACCGCCGACGGCACGATGTCGGCGCTGTACGCTCTGCCGCCCCTCATCGAGTGTTCGGACCCCGAGCGACTCGACGAGCGTGCTCGATTGAGGGCCCGCCCCGAGCAGCGCCAGGCCGTCACCGCACTCCGCGAAGGCTTCGCCCGCGCCCGCGCCCTCGACAATGCGGGCAAGTCCGACGCCGCGCTGTCGCAGGCGGAGACCCTCGCCCAGCGGGCCCACGATCTCGGCCACCGACCGTCCAACGCCGAGGCCTTGCTGTTGCTGGGACGGATGCGAAGCGCACGGGGGGCGTCGAGCACGTCCACGATCGAGACCCTGACCAACGCCTACTGGGAGGCCGAGGCCGCTGGCATGGACGCGGTACGGGCCGAGGCTGCGTCGCAGCTGGTGTACTTCGTCGGGCTGGGCCAGGGCCGCTACGACGAGGCGATGACCTGGGCCCGCCACGGCCGAGCCGTCGTCGAACACCTGGGGGCCCGAGGAGCAGCCGAAGGCGGGTCGCTCTACGACAGCCTGGGGATGCTGCACGAGCAACGCGGCCAGCTCGACGACGCCGAGGCGAACCTCCGTCGAGCCATCGAGCTCAAGACCCTCGCCTACGGTCAGCACCATCCGGGGACGTCCTCGTCCCGGCTCAACCTCGCCAAGGTTCTCGGCCAGCGCGGCGAGTTCGAAGAGGCCGAAGCCCTCATCCGCGAGGTCCACCAGACGCACACCGAGCGCTTCGGGCCCAAACACCCCAACGTCATCCGTGTGCTTGTGGAACTGGGCCGGATCTTGGAGCAGCGCGGCCGCGATGCCGACGCCCTGGACGCGTACGAGCAGGTCCTGGCCCACTGGGAGGCGAGCCGAGGGACCCAACACCCGCGCCTCATCCTGGTGCTCACCGCCATCGGCCGGGTCGAAAATCGCAACGGGCGCCAGATCGGGCGTTGGTCGCCTACCGAAGGGCTCGATCGATCGCGGAGACCGAGTGGGGTGCCGAGCACCTGCAGACCGCGTGGGCGGTGCTCAACGAGGGCGAGGTCTACCTCGCGTCGGGTCAGCTCTCGCTGGCGCTCGATCGCTTCGAACGAGCCCTGCGCTCGGTGCGAGCCGAGCCCGATCACGCCGCCGTCGTCGAGGTCGAGTTCCTCACGTGTCTCGCGGAGGCCTGGCTGGCGCTGGGCAACATCGCCCCGGCCCGCGCCGAGGCTCAGGCCGCCTGGAACGCGTGCGAGGCCGAGGGGTGCTCACCCACGCTGCGCTCTCGATCGGCGTTCGTGCTGGCCCGCGCCCTCAGCCACCACAGGCACGACGAGCGGGCGCATCGTCTCGCCCAGCGCGCTCTCGAAGACCTCCCCGCCGCCGACCATAGCCATCGGCAGCGACGAGATGCGATCGAACGGTGGCTCGAGACGCACGCGACCACGGTGGCCGCCGCACCACCGTCGACCCGAGACTGACCGCACGCCCGAAGGACACGCGAACGATTTGCGCCGTCCGACGGCAGCAGGCGTCGGATGTTGCCGCGGCGCGTCGGGCTGACGGCGCTACGTTGAATCCATGCTCACCCCATCCCCCGGCCCCACCGTCGGCGAGTACATGACCACCGCGCCGATGACCGTAGCCCCGGACTTGAGCATCCGGGATGCTCGAGAACGCATGATGCTCAACAACCTGCGGCACCTCGTCGTCGTGGGTGGCGATCGAATCGTGGGCGTCGTCAGCTCGCGGGATCTGGATCTGGCGTCGAGCATCCCCGCCGCCCACGGCACCACGCTCATGGTCACCGACGCGATGACCAAAGACCCGTACTGCTGCGTCCCCATGACTCCGCTGTCCGAGGTCGCGCGCGCCATGGAGGCCAAGCGCTACGGCTGCGCCCTGGTGCTCGAGGGCGAGCACGCGATCGGCATCTTCACCACGACCGACGCGCTCCGGGCCCTGCGAGCGCTCATCTCCGGGAAGCCGGTGCAGCCGGTCAATCCGCCGACGCACGTGACCGAGCCTTCCCCGGCGCAAGCCCGCACCGAGCACCACGCGCGGCTCAGCTCGAGCCTCGGCCCCGGGGTGCGCCCCTCTCCCAACCAGGGCCGGATCGGCTGATCCACCCCGCGTTCTCCGTTCCCACCACCAGCCGGTCGCCATGAACCACATCCACCAACCCCCCAGTCCCACTCCCCTGCCCCCCGCCTTGGTCGGCGCCATCACGGGTGGTCTGCTCGTCGGGCTGACCAGCCCCACCGCGGCCTTTGCGTTCATCGGTCCGATGGTGGGCTATCAGTTCGGATCCATCGAGCTGTTGATCCTGGGCCTGCTCGGCGCGGTGTTCGGGATCATTGCGGGGGCGGTGGCGGGCGCATCCGACACCGGTCGGCCTGCCGAAGAAAACGCCGCGGCCACCACGGTTCACACCACCCACGTGCGCCCGCACTCCGCCGAGGCCCCCGCTCACCCCGTGTGACCCCTGCCGCCGTCGCAAAGTGATCGTCCGGCGGTGGGCGACCATGCGACAGGGGCGGCGATTGGCTACGATGGCAAGGGTATGGAGCTACGCCAACCCGGGGTCACGACGACGCAGCCCGGGCCACTCGAGGCGTTGATCCATCGGCTCGCGACCAAGACCAACGATGCGTGGTCCCGCCACGGGTTCGACGAGAGTGTGTTCGACGAGGTCGCGTGCGACGCCCTCGCCGAGGCGCACCTGGTCGGGACGCTGACCTGGAACGCGCTGCAAGACCACATCTTGGCGCCGACCTCACCCGAGCCGCTGCAGTCCAAGCATCCGGCTCCCGAGGTCATCCCGCTGTACAACGGCCGACATTTCAAGATCTACGCCCACGCGTGGCTCGACAAGATCGCAGAGCCACACCACCACTGCTGGACGGGCGCGTTCCAGGTCTTGGAGGGCCGCAGCCTCAATGGATACTACCGGTTCACGCCGCGTGAAGTCGTTCGCCAGGGCCTCACGCTGGGACACCTCGAGCTCGCCCAACACCAGATCCACACGCCGGGCTCCGTCGTGGGCATCAAGCCTGGCTCCGAGTTCATCCACGGCCTTCAGTATCTCGACCGCCCGGGCCTGGCCATCAGCATCCGCGGTGGGCGGCTGGTGGGCAACACCTGCACGTACTACCGCCCTGGTGTGGCCGTGCAGACCGACCTCGAGGACCCCGCCGTCACGAGCATACTCCGTGTGCTCCAGATCCTTCACCACACCGATCCCGAGGCGTTCGAGCGGCGGCTGTTGGAGGCGATTCCCCGCTACGACCTCCTCACCGTCCACCTCATCGTGTTCGAGGCGGTACGGTCGGGCTGGAGCCTCCCCGCCTCGCTGTGGGAGACCGCATCCAGAGTCTTCGGTCGGCGCTTGGACCCCATCGAGCAAGCCACACGCGAGCTGACGACACTCGGCAAGATCGTTCAGCTGCGCAGTCGCTTCACCGATTCCGACCTGCGCCTGTTCCTCGCCATCTTGTGCCTCGGGCGAGATCGACGCTCGGTCCACGATCTGGTCGCCGAGCATGCACCACGGGCCGACGTCATCGAGTTCATCGGCCAATCGCTGGCGTCGCTGCTCATCGATGCCGAAGGCGACACCGTTCCCGATGCGATGGCCCACGGCCTCGGACGTCTGGCGTTGGGAGCTTCTCCCGAGCAGCTGCCGCCGAGCCTCGCGGGCGAGCTGCTGTCCGTCATCGTCACGGTGCACGAGGCGATGGCCGGCGCTCCGATCTATGAGCCGCTGTTCACGGGAGCGCCCGTCGACGCCTGAGCCCCTCGGGGGGGGCCCGCCCAGGCCGCCAGAGCACCGAGCGATGGCGGTCGGTGCCTCGCGTTGGCCTGAAGCCAGCACTCGAAGGTCGTCGCAGCAAAGACTGCGCTCTGATCGTCATCGCAGATCCCATGCAGAGCGCGATCGAGTGCCCGGGAGAACGGAGCGGGCTCGACCACCCCGAGCGCAGCCAGCATGGGGGCTCCGGAGACCTCGGGGTGCCGCTGTACGACCGACCGAAAGCAATGGATGACGGCAGCGGTAAAGTCGGCCTTGTCGGTACGCTCACGGATACTGGGCGGGAGGACATCGGCGAGAACGCGGCGCTGGAGGATCCGGCCACGGCCGGGGCGTCCGAGCTGCTCCCACGGCAAGCGTAACGCCAGCTCGACCAGCGAACGATCGAGCAATGGATGGCGAAACTCGATGGGGCTGCGCGGATCGTCGAACGAGTGGGGAGCCAGCGTGACGATGTCCCGGTAGAGCTTGGCTCGAGCCGGCAGCCGAAACACGGGCTCCGGGTCGCCCGGAGGGTTGGTCTCGCCGCCGCGCAACCAGTGGGGGGCCACGCGCCTACCGCGACGGACCTGGCGGTCAAGCGACATCCGCAGCAAGGGAAGCAGGCTCCAACCCTCGGCTCCCCCATAGCTTCGCAGCGCCCGCCACCACCGCGACCACTGCCGGCTCATCATCAGGTCCGCCAGGAAATTCGGCTGCAGGATGTTGCCGAGCACCGCATCGCCACCGTGTCCGGTCAGGCACACATGACCTCCCAGTCGATTGCGGCGCAGACGATCTTCGGCCACGAGGCTCTGAAAAGTGTGCAGCCCCACCGTCTGGGTGCCCACCAAGTCGGCCAGTGCGAACGTCTCGTCGAATCGAAGCCTGTAGTTCGACAGATCGTGACGAGCGCACAGATCGCGCTGATAGCTGCCTTCATCCGTGTCGGGCCGCGGATCCACATACGACACGGTGTGCACGCGGCGGGACGGCGTCTGGGTCCCGAGGACGATGGATGCGATGGCGCTGACGCTCGACGAATCCAGCCCGCCCGACAGCTCGGACAGGACGTCACCACTGCGCGGCAGGGCCCCCTCGACCGCGTCGAACAAGGTGGCGCGCAGCAGCCGATCGTAGTCCTCGTCCCCGAGGCCGCGCAGCTCCGAGGTCTCGGGGGGCCGCCAGTACCGCAGGGTCTGGTGATCACCGCGAGGATCGACCCGCACGACGCAGGCCGGACGCAGCTGGTCGATGCCACGATGGATGGTCGAGGTGGGACGGTCCGAGAAGAACCCGGATGCAACGGTGTGGCGCAGCTGCGCCGCGTCCAGCTGCGGGCGACGCGGGAGCATCGGCAG
>JAHZJA010000358.1 GCA_022601155.1 Deltaproteobacteria bacterium
CCAGGTCTATTCGATGGTGCTCGGCGCGAGACTCCCGCGCAGGAGTCACGGCCACGCGGTCAGCCGCGATCGACTAGCCGATCCGGCAGGACATGGAAGCAGCCATCGCGGGACCCACTGGGCGCGGCCCTCGGACCTCCCCCCGCCGCCGCCTACGAACGTGGCGGACTGGCACGGCGATCCCTTCTTCGCGTGGCTCGGGGACGGGATCTCGGGAATCTCGATCCTGCTCACCGCCATCGCAAGATCGCGATTGGCAAGAGCAATACAGAATACAAAGGGGGGTCGATCGACATCTTACGAACTAGCAATCGGTAGTGGACCTCCGCACGGCCATGACGCGGTGCCCGCGGTCCGTGCCTACCCACCGCTGTTGTTCCCATCCTCGGGGCGTGTCTCGAAAATCGACTCTCGTCGGAGTCGAAGCTCCTAGGAGGCATCCCCTGCACGTAGTCGTGATCCGTACCAAAGAAAAATGACCATGGCGTATTTTCAGAAGATGATGCAGTGGCTTGGGAACGCACCGGGCCGTGGTCGGAGAGGCGGAGCCCTGGCGCAGCACGCTGTCGCGATGTCGGGGATGTTGCTGGTGTCCGCCAGCTGTGTCGAGGACGGAAGCCGTGATGGGTCGCTCGGCGTTGAGCGTGGTGGCGAGCACTCTGCACAACTGGAGCGCTGGGTCGAGAGCCGGTTCCACGATTTCGTGAAGCAGGCCGACGGCTCGGTCGAGATCGATAGCTGCGAGCTCGACGTGGCGAGTCCCAACACGGTCGGTTTGCGCTTCCGCGAGCTTGGAATCCCGCAGGGCGCCACAATCGACAGCGCCCGTGTGCAATTTGTCGCCGATGCTCGCAGTCCGCAGGACAACGCGCAGGTCGAGATCGAAGCCCTGGAAGCGGATGACCCCGGTGGCCTGGCGCCCGAGGTCATCCTAGGGATGCCGCCCACCTCCAATTCGCTGAGCTGGCAAGTACCGTCGTGGGAGGAAGGCGGCCGGACGAGCCGCCAGCAGACTCCGCAGCTGGCCGGCCTGCTCCAACGCATCGTCGATCGGGATGGGTGGGAGCTGGGCAATGGCATCGCGTTGCGCCTGTCGGGGACCGGTGGGCGAGCGGTGAGAGGGTCGTGCGACGGCCACGATGCTCCCAAGCTCACGGTCGACTACTCGTGGACGGGAGATCCGCCCCCGCAGGAGAGGATTCGAACGATCATGTCGTCGGCCGCCGCGAACAACTCCGACGGAACCACCGGATGGATCGGGCCCCCGATGTCGACCTTGCCGGGCGACGTGGAAGTCTTGTTCCTCCACGGCCGCGCCACCCTGCCGCTGGAGCTCGATGGCTGGACTCGGCTGGCCGAGTGCTTCGAGGCCCCCGACGGCGGGGGGGGATGCATGACGGCGGCCGATTGTACGCAGTGGGGCGACGACGGCGTTCACTGCCTGAGCCTTCCCCAGGCGGAGATCGGCACGGTCGTGTTCTCCCGGGTCGTAGGGTGGGACGAGCCCGAGGGTACGTTGTGGACGCCCATCAGCGATGAGCCCATGTGGTCCATGTCGGTGTTGCTGCGCGGGGTCGACACCACACATCCGATGCGAGACTGGGCGGGGACTTCCAACGACGGCTTCGCCGGCGGCCGAGTTCCCACGGTCTACGGCGAGCCGGGAGACCTGCTGCTGTCGTCCTTCGCCATCGGTGCCTCGCTCACAGATACTTCGTTGGAGGAGGCCTTCTCGCTTCCCCCGGAGCTGACGGCGGTCTCGTATGGCATCTCGCCGCACGGGGACGGCTGGCTGGCCTCCAGGCCCCTCGGCACGTTGGGCGAGACTGTGGCGTACGAGACCATGGGGAGCGGCGCCGCCTCGAACGAGGATGTATTGATCTCACTGACGATTCGACCGGCACCGTAGGTCGCGGTGGTGGTCGCGTCGCGGCGACGAGGCCTTGACTTGGCAGCGGCCTGCCGCGTCGCCCTGCGGGCTCTTCCTCGGCCGATTGCGTGGATTCGGTAGACCTACGACGCGACTTCAATGGGCACGACGTGCCTCGAGCGGAGTTCGAGGTCAGCATGCCTCACCACAGGCTGTTCATCGCCGCGCTTGACAGTCGCACCGTCAAGCCTCGCGATGCTTTGCGGCCGCCACCCGGTGCTCGCCCAACAACATCGTTGCCGTCGTCGTGCTCACCACGACCGTGGCGATGGATCAGCTGGCGCTGGCGTTGCTGCGACGCCGACGCAGGCCCAGCAACGCCAACACCAACAGCCCCGCCGTGGAGCCTCCCGACCCATCGCTGTGACAGCCGCACCCTCCTCCGTCACCATCATCGGCCGCCCCCGCGTCGTCGCTCCCCGATGAATCCGCGGGCGGAGACCCGGTGCTGCTGGTCGCATCGGGCTCACCGGTCTCGGCTCCACTGGTGCCCGAGGAGTCGACGGTGGGCTCATCGGGGACCTCTGCGTTGATCCCAATGGTCACCGGCTCCGACATCGCCACGTTGCCCGCCCAGTCTTCGGCAATCGCAACGATCTCGTAGACCCCATCGGGGAACGCAACGTCGGCGAACCCATAGGGCGGGTACTCGTCACGCACCGGCTGCTCCATCCCTTCGATTGTGACCCACACCTCGGCGACGCCGTAGCCCGTGTCGATGGCGTCGATATCGATCGAGACCAAGCTCCCCGTCGCCAGCTCCTCACCGTTGCTCGGAGCGGTGATCGAGACCATCGGTGGCTCCTCGTCGGAGACCACATCGAACGGATCACCGCACGTCTCCGCAGCACCTCCCACGGGGGTGCCCTCGCAAAAGTCGCTCCAGGTGCCATAGCCCTGAGCCCCACCCGCAAAGAACCCCGCGCAGTTGGGCGTTGGATTCCAGGTCCCGTCCAGATCATGGCACGGCGTGATGTCGATCTGCGCCTGCTCCTCGATCCAGGGGATGGCCGGATGCATCAACGCATGCACCCCGCCCGTTCCCGTGCAGCCGCCGATGCCGGTCGAGGTCATCGACAGCGAGCGCCAGGTTCCGTCGCCCATCGCGACGAAGGCCGAGCCTCCCGAGTCACCCTGGCACGTGGACAGGCCCATCCCGCCGATGTTGACCGTGTTGCCCAGCGTGGACACGACCTCGGTCATGCCCCAGCGTTTGGTGCCGGACGGACCATCGGCGCCCCCGTCACCAAAGCCCGCGATGACGACCGGGAGGCCCGCGGCGACCATCTCGAGCTCGCAGCCGAACAGCGGAGGCGTGACGGGCAAGTCGGTGATCGGCTCCTCCAGCACGCAAAATGCCCAGTCGTGCGCCTGGTCGTTCACGCCGATGTAGTCGGGGTTGGCCAGGCAGAAGTCCGTCTGGCGGGAGATCCCCTGGGTCGAGCTCTCGCTGAACCGAATCTGCTTGTCACCATCACCGCAGTGCGCCGCGTAGACGACCACCCGCGGGTGCACCAGCGAGCCCGTACACAGGCCTCCGCCCCCGGTCACCGCCACGGTGTCGGGCCAGCCGCACACCTCGACTTCCTCGCCCCCGGTGACCTGCGGGTAGACCGGATCGACGGCCAGCTGGTCCGTGGTGGCCGCGGCCACGGCCGGAGCCAACAGCACCACCAAGCCAACGCCCATCGATCCCCACGTTCGTCGTCCGGTCATCTCGTGATGATACCCCGGCGGACGTCCGCAGCGGAGTCGGTCACGCACAACGTCGCACCACTCAGCCGGCCACCACACATGCCGTCGGTGCCGCGACGAAGCCCTCGGGGTCCACCTTGCCGCGTATCCGGTCGCACGTCGCCATGCTATCGAAGCACATCGTCCGCTCCCCCTCCTCGAGGTCTCGCGTGACCTGGAAGCAGGCCGCTTCAACATGGCGTTGGCACCGTCGGTGCTCGGCGACCAGGCCTGTCCGCTCGCGCCGAAGGAACTGGTCGACGCAGGCGTCTTGGGTGCGGCGGCACTCGCCGAAAGGGTCGCCCACCATCGTGCCACGGAAGCACCAAAACCCCTTGCCCGTGTCGGGATCGAGACCCGCCGCGATCATCGTCGCCTCGACCTGCCGCTCGTGCTGCCAGTACGCGGCGGCGCGTGTGCGTTGCTGCTCCTGGCGAATCTGCTGGAGCTCGTGCTCCGTCCTCGCCTGGTGCCGCTGGTCCTGAAACCAACTTCGACACGCATCATCCTCGAGGCCACAACCGAGAACCTCGACGATGCCGGAGGCAACCGGAGCCGGGTTCGCGGAAGACGGATCCGAGGTCGAGCCCAAGGCGACCTCGCCGCACGCAGGCAGCGAGCACAACGCGACACAGACGATGGACCACCGCCATCGGGACGAAGAACACGACGGGTTGGGCACTGTCAGATCAGCCTAGTGCAGTGACGCCAGGGCGCATGTAGCCGAGCGCACACGTGTGATCGCGACGTTGCTGGATCACAGCTCCGGACCAAGCCACCTGCGGGCGAGACGACAGCAGAGCTGCAAGACCGCGCCACGGGTTTCGGCGCGACCACCGGGCGCCGGCACCGACGACAGCGCCCAGGGTCGGGAAATCACTCGTTGGGCACCGGTCGAGAGCAGCCGCACGAATCCTCGAGGACCGTCGCTATACGCCCGTACGGCGGACAATTCGTCCACTCGAGGGCACCTCCGCCGTCGATCTCCACCCCTCGCCGGGCCCTGCGACTGATCCGAAACCCCTCGAGGGGTCTCCCTGTTGGGGGAACGGAACCATGGACGTCGTTCAACAGTTCGATTCGGAGACCTACGACGACGAGGCGGGTCGCGTCTATCCCATCGACGACTACGAGATCCCCCAACAGTTGCTGCAGCGATGCCGCCGCTACCGGTTCTTGAAGGTTCCCCTGCTGGGCCAGTACTTCGTGCCCAACCCGGGCGCCAACAAGTCCGAGCGCACGCAGGACTGGTGCGGCCGTACATCGTGCTCGATTCTGTACAACTACTTCGAGCTGGCCAAGGGCGGCGATCCACGTTCGCGCTACGTCACCCACTGGGATGCAGGCCAGCACGCTTTTCTCGACCTCCGCCTGCCCAACGGCGAGCGAGCGTTTCACGACCACCCCAACAAGGCTCCGTTCGACCGCAAGATGAGCGGCGTCAGAGTTGGCAAGGCGATCACGGAGCTGTGGCCACACTACGGCACGGGCACCCTGCTTCCGTTCGAGGCCAGCGCTACGCGGCTGTCCGACGCCGCCGCAATCGCAGCCAGCGAGCCGCGGATTCGGCAGCGCTTCGCGCCTCTCATCGCAGCCCTCGACGCCAACAACCCGGCGCTCATGTACACCGGGTTCTCCAAGCAGCAGAACACCCCCGGGCACCTCATCCTCGCCGTCGGCTACGCATACATCACCCAGGGCGGCCGCGATCATCTATGGATCGCGCTTGCGGATCCCTCGACCCCGACCTCGAAGATCGTGGGATCGAGCAGTAAGAAGAAGGTCAAGTTCTTTCGCACGCCGGGCAAACCCACGGCAACTGGCGACGACATCGGGGCGCTGTCCAAGCTCTCGGATGAACACAACCTCATCCGGGTGCACAACGGCGACTGGTACAAGCGGCAGGGCTCGCTGATCTTGGTCCGTGCGCGCGCGTTCTTCGAGGAAAACACCGACAACAGTGCCCGCTTCGACCTGTTGATGGACGATTTCCTCAACGATGGTCGCAAGGGAGGCCAGTTCCGATACTCGACCACGCCCCCAGCCACGCCGGTGCCCGATGCCCTCGTAGTGAGCAGCCATCAGTCGCAAGTGGGCTTGCCCTTCGACCTGCCTCGGGCGCCGCGCAGCCCCATCGCGTACCTGTACGACAACGAGACCAGCGACGGCGGCTTCTACCCGCTGGGGCTGTTCCGCAACATCCACGGCGGCGTCCACATCCCGCCACCAACCCCCCAGCGCCGGGCCGTCCGTGCTGCCGCCGCCGGCCAGATCGTCGCCGTACGCCTCGAAGGCGCGGTGCCCTCCGACGTGGCCGCAGGACAAGGAGACCCGGCCCGGGCCTCGCGCTCCCAAGAGCTGAGCGGCACCTCGAATGCCATGGTGCTCGTGCGGCACACCGCCGAGCTGCGGCCCGCCCCCACCGAGGCCGTCGACGAAGGGGGTGCACCCGCCGAGACAGAGACGGTCACCTTCTACACGCTGTACATGCACCTGCTGGTGCCAGACTTCGAGGACCCCTCGGGCGAGCACGCGCGGGTCCCCTGGCTCAACGCACTGCTGCGACGCCAAGCGGGCTCGCTGACCATCATCGACCCCAAGTACGCCGAGCTGGGGCCCACGCTGTGGCCGGTGGAAGCCCCCGCCGACCCGCTGGTCGAGCAGGGCACCTTCGAGGTCTACGGCAAGAAGTTCACCGACAAGGAAGAGGCCGACCTCGGCCGCAGCCCCGGCCGTGTGCGCGCCGTGGCCAAGCCCGCCGACGAAGACGCCCTGGAGACCTTGCAGGCGCTCACCGACGGCAAGGTCGTGACCTTCGCCCCGGACTATCCAGACATGATGGTCTCGCGCGGTCAGCTGCTGGGTTTCGTGCCCGAGACCAGCGCCATGGGGCCCGGGTTCCTGCACTTCGAGGTGTTGTCACCCGCGGGCACGGGCGTGACGCGGCTGGCCGAGTTCGCGGACGAGCGACTCGGGCTCGATGGGCTGTTCGGTGCGTTCGAGGAGGACAGCGACAACAACTTCTTCGACGCGGGCGGCGGCGAGATGGACAACCTGCTCGAGCTGCTGCCCGAGGGTGGCGCGGGGCTGGCCATCGACAACAGCTACGGTGCCGCCGAGCTGCGCACGCTGCTGCGGGAAGCCGACCCCCTGCCATTCGCCACCGACGCGACACCGACGACCGACGAGCCTCTGGTCTACGCCTCGACCTTGCGCCTGCACCCGTTCGCCCATGCGTTGCCGGCCGGAGACTATCCGGTGCAGCTCATCTTTCGCGGGGGTGAGCGCGAGCAGTCCACGGAGGTCGTCGCGACGATCACTGCGGGCGAGCCCTGCGATGTCGAGGTGCTCGTTCCCGCCTGGGCCGACTCGGTCGAGGTATCGAGCGAAGATTTCGACACCCGCAGCGGAGGGCCTCGCCCCACCCAGCAAGAGGAAGTCGAGCACTTTTCGCGGGTCGCCGCCGCCCGGTGGCGCAACGTCAAGGTCACGCATCTCAACGAGTGGAGCGCCGATGGCCTCAAGACCTCGCTCGAGGCGCGCTTCGAGGGTACGACCACCGACTTCGACCCCCTCATCGATGCCATGGCGTGGTGGGACTACGACGAAGAGCCCGTGGTCGGGGCCGAGGGGTCCGAGCCTTCGCTGTTCGCCGACGGTGGCGAGCCCCACCAGCTGCCCAAGACCTGCGAGATCGAGCATCTTCATCCGATCATCTTCACGTGGATGCTCGATCTGCTCGTGCGGCACCGTCACCTGACGATCGTGGAGCCCCGGGCGCCCGCGCCCAGCACCGTGGAGCCCACCGACGTGGAGTGGCTGGGGTGGTTGCCCGCCCGGGCGGAGCACCCCGTGCTCAGCGTCGGCGATTCGGTGCAGGCGCTGGCGATCAGCGCGGCCTCTCCCGCCGTGCGTAGCCACGGCGAGGTCACCATCGTTGCGGCGGTGGCCGATGGCCCCACCGTGGTGCTCGGCTCGGGCGCGTGGGATCGAGACCTGATGCGGGTCGCCGCCCCTGCGTCGTTGTGGGGTCGCGCCGAGCTATCGATCGAGGGTCAATCCCCGCAGACGCTGGGCGGCGCCGTGCTCGAGGTGGGCACGCCCGTGCTCGACACCACCA
>JAHZJA010000359.1 GCA_022601155.1 Deltaproteobacteria bacterium
CCCACAGCGGAATGAGGTGCGATCGCAGCACGGCGACATCTTTTCACATGCCGCCGCCCGAGCTGGAAACATACAAAAACCGACATCTTCCGCCGCACCGGCCCCGCGGCTTTTCGGCTGGTCCGGGTAACCCTCAAACGCAGGCGTGCGGCGATCGTCGTTGTGGGCCTGGGTGTCGAGCCGATAGGCTCGCTTCGTGATGGCTTGGTTCTCGAAGATTCCCGGTGCGGCGCTGATCGGCTTGGGTTGTTTGACCGTCGGTTGCTTCAATCCCGACAACCCCGTGACGCCGACCGACACGGACCCCAGCACCTCCTCCTCACCGACGGACACCGGAACGGACACCGAGTGTACGCCGGGAGTGAGTCAGGACTGCGCGTGCGACGACGGCACGTTGGGGTCGCAGGTGTGCGCCGCCGACGGCAGTGGCTTTGGCGCCTGCGACTGCATGGGCGGGGTGACCAGCACCACCGGGCCCGATCCCGACAGCTCGACCGCCGACCCCACGACCGGGCCGCCACCCGAGTGCGTGGTGGATGCCGACTGCGGGGGCATGGCCTCGGGAGAGTGCGAGCAGGACGTCTGCAGCGATGCGGGCGAGTGCGAGGTGCAACCCGCCGCCGAGGGGACCGCGTGCGGCGACGCCACCAATTCCGAGTGCTCGGCCCCCGATACCTGCGACGGCCGCGGGACGTGCAGCGCCAACGACCAGGGTGACGGCAGCGCGTGTACCAACTGCCCGCTGGGGATCTGTGCCTGCGCGGCCGGAACGTGCGGCGACTGCAACAGCTTCGCTCCGAGCAACAACTTCATCACCACTCGCTCGGTCGAGGGCTGGACGCTGACCGGAGACTGGGCTCTTTACCGCGAGGCACCCCAAAACCAGGTCAACGGGCCCGTGTTGTTCACCTCCCAGGTGTTGGGGACCAACGGCAATCGCTCGTCACCGCTGCCCGGCGCCGAGGTCGAGGCCTCCTCGGCACGCACGCCCCCCGGGGTGTTGCCCGCCAACCTCGACTTCCTGTCGTGGAACGTGGACGAAGGCTCGGGCTTCGACACCAAGGCGATCAACGTCTCGCTCGACGGCGGGATGACGTTCTCCCCCGTGTTCGATTGCGAACTGACGGGCGGACTGCCGTTTTGCGACTTTCGCGACGAGACCCGGGCCGCCGACGACTGGGACGTGATCTCGATTCCCCTCCCACCCCCGATGGTAGGCCAGGTCGGCATCATCGAGTTCACCTACAACACCGGCGACGATTGCTGTGGCTTCGAGAAGGGCTGGTACGTCGACGCGATCAACTTCGCGACCGAGTGCGCCTGCGCCAACGATGCCAGCTGCGCCGCGCTGGGTGGCGACTGCGGCGATGGAGTGTGCGGGGCGCTGGGCGAGTGCGAGCTGGATCCGATGGCCATCGACACGGCCTGCGGCGACGGTACCGACGTCGAGTGCAACGCGCCCGACCTGTGCGACGGCGTGGGCTACTGCCTGCCCAACCAAGCATCCAACGGCCTGAGCACGTGCTCCGACTGCGCCATGGGAGCCGGAGGGTGCACCTTCTGCCAAGAGGGCGTGTGCCCCGATTGCCAGAACCTCTCGGCCCTCAACGACTTCCAGTCGGGCTCGCTCGCCTTCAACGGCTGGCTCATCGAGGACCTCTCGGGAGACGGAGCCGACTGGCAGATCTACTTCAGTGCGCCCCAGAACACGGAGCCCGGATCGGTCCCGGTGCCCCTGTCGTTCGCGCCCTCGTTCGGGACCGACGGCAACCGCCAGGCGCCCTACGGTGGCGCCCTGCAGGAAGTCGAGCACTCCCGGATCACCACCACCCCCGACACGGTGCCCGCGAGCATCATGTTCGACTCCTGGAACGTGGACGAGGGCAGCGGCTTCGACACCAAGCTCATCGAGATCTCGACCGATGGCGGCATGACCTGGGACGTGCTGGTCGACTGCAACCTCGGACCTCCACAACCGTTTTGCATGAACGTCCCCGATGGACGCCTGGGCACCGACTGGGACGCCATCGTCATCGACACCGCCGCCTACCAGGGCATGGTGGGGCAGCTGCGGTTCACCTACAACACGGGAGATACCTGCTGCGGCTTCGAGCGCGGGTGGTTCATCGACAACCTGAACTTCGCGGAATACTGCTCCGACCCGCAGTTCCCGTTGCCGCTGTAGCCCGCGCGAATCCCGAGGACCGCGGGCGGGAATGGGCGGCCCCCGTCGGCGGTTGCGGGGCGGGCCCATGGGGCTCACTGTGACGACACCATGATCGCCTCCAGCAACCGCCAACGCTTCATGGCCGGCCTCGGTGCGGCGTGGGAGGGCATGCGCCTGAGCACGCACAGCAGCGAGCTTCGCCGCACATATCTCCACCTGGTCGCGGTGTTGTTCTTGGCGGCCATCGTCCTGGACATCACCGGGATCTGGGCCGTCCTCCACTTCACGACGATCGCGCCCGACGCCTCGTGGTGGATGGTGTCCGGCCTGTGGGTGCTGCGGGTGCTGGGCATCGCCGGGGTGATCCTCGCGGCGCCGCTGCTGGCCCTCACCGTCGTCAACGTGTTGTTCCCGTTCCTCGGCGAGCGGGTGTTCTTCGCCGCGATGCGCACGATCGCTCCGGCCCGCGCCGAGCAGCTGTCGGCCTTGCCCGGCCTGTCGCTCGCCTCGTCCGCCGTCATCGCCGTGCGGCGGCTGGTCCAGTACATCGGTCTCAGCCTCGGGGTGTTCATCCTGTCGTTCATCCCCGTCGCTGGCCAGATCCTGGGGCCCGTGCTCCAGGGCTACGTCAGCGCACGCGGGTTGGCGTGGGAGCTGCTCGATCCCTACCTCGACAAGCTGCAGCTCGGATTCGGCGAGCAGCGTGCGTTCGTTGGCCAGCACCGCGCCGAGCTGGTTGGTTTCGGGGTTCCGCTCGCGCTGTTGATGGCCATCCCCTTGGTCGGCCCCTTGTTGTTCGGCTTGGCCCAAGGCGCGGCAGCGCGACTGGTGGTCGAGGTCATCGAGACGCAATCGCCCGCATCGGTCTGACCTCTCCCACACTCCCCGACAGGCAGCGTGCGCGGACCATGGTTCGCCTCACACTCTGGTCGATCGTCCGCGCGCCGAAGGTCGAAACCATGTCGATGGGTGCTAGCCAGACGGGCCTCGGTCAGCCACCCTGGTTGAGGTGGGAACCCGGGGCGGACGAGTTGGAGCACGCGCGCTCGCGATCGTATCAGCAAGCTTCGCGACGGTCGGCTCGCTGACGATAGGCTGCGCCGATCCGTGCTTCGACGATGGTCTGGCCCAGGGCGGTTGCCCGGAGGTCCCTGCCGCGAGCACCGAGGGCAGCACGGGCCGCGCCACCGACGACGCCACCGCGACCGCCACCCGAGGTGGGGGGGGTGATGCCACCGATGCCGTGGACTCCACGGCCGAATCCACAGCCGCCAGCGGCGGCGGCGACGGCCTCGATTGCCCCGAGTTTCAAGAGGTCCTGCTCCCGCAGATCCCCACGTTCCAGCTCGTCGTCGACCAGAGCGGCAGCATGGACGAGGACTTCGGTGGCACCAGCCGCTGGGAGGCGATGCGCGAGACCTTGATCGGACCCGCCGGGGTGGTCACCGAGCTTCAGTCCAGCATTCGCTTCGGCGTGTCGCTGTACCGCAACCCCGCGTCCGGGATGTGCCCCGAGGTGCAGTCGTTGCTGCCGCAGCTCGATGCCGCCGACGAAATTGCCGGTCTGCTCAACGGCGAGCAGCCCGGTGGCGACACCCCCACGGGCGAGTCCTTCGCCCTCATCACCGACGAGCTGCTCGCCGATCGCTGGAAGGGCGACAAGATCATCGTGCTCGCCACCGACGGTGAGCCCGACACCTGTGCCATCCCAGAGCCGGCCGATGCCGCCGAGACCGACATCGTGCGGGCCGTCGCTGTCGATGCGGTCGCGGCCGCCTTCAACGACGACATCCGTACCTTCGTGATCAGCGTGGGTACCAACATCGCCGAGGCCCACCTGCAAGACCTCGCCAACGCGGGGGTCGGCACGGCCCCTGGCGATCCCGATGCACCGTTCTACGTCGCCAACGACACGACGGCGCTGGTCGACGCCTTCAACGACATCGTCGCCGGACTGCGACCGTGTACCTTCGCCTTGAGCACGCCACTGATGGACGATCTCGCGCCATCGTGCGAGGTCACCATCAACGATGCCCCCGTGCCGTTTGGAGAGGCCGATGGCTGGGGCTTGCCCGATGCCGAGACCCTCGAGCTCCGCGGGACCGCTTGCGAGGCGATCCAGCAGGGTGTCGTCTCCATCTCCCTCGTGTGTAGTTGTGAGCGCTAGTCATCCATCACTTCGCGGCATGGCCTCCGGGCTCGTGGCGCTCGTTCTCATGGCCCCCGCCGTCGCGTCGGCGCAGGAGCCCGGCGACGACACGGCATCGGCTTCGATCTCGGGCTCGACCGAGACCGGCAGCGTCGACGCCGACACCAACGCCGAGCGCCGCGACCGGGACGACAAGTGGATCCACCGCTGGGCGCCCACCCGCAACATGGCCGAGATCGGCGTGTTCGGCGGAGTCTGGTTCCCCAGTCGCCACATCGAGCTGTTCGAGCCCACCGCGGGCTTTCCTGCCGATGGCCATCAGCTGCTGCGGGTGGTCACCCCCGAGGTGGGGGTTCGGGCGGGCTACTACCCGCTGCGCTTTCTCGGCGTGGAGGTCGAAGGCGGGGCGATGCCCACCCGCACGCTCGGCTCCGACGGCCGGGCCGTCCCGTGGAACGTGCGCGGCCACGTGGTGGGGCAGCTCGGCCTGTGGAGCGTCACCCCTTTCCTGTTGGTGGGCACCGGGATCCTCGGCGTCGCCAGCGGTGCCCCGCCCGAGGCCATCGGCAGCGAACAAGACGTCGCGATCCACTTCGGCGGCGGGGTGAAGGTCTACGTCAACCGATTCATTCAGCTGCGACTCGATGTGCGCGACGTGGTGAGCAACCGGCTCGGCGTGGGCGAGGGCTTGACCTCCAGCCCCGAGATCCTGCTCGGCCTGTCGATCACGCTCGGTCGCAAGCGCCGCAAGGAGCCCGCGCGCGCTCGCCCGCGTCCCAACGATCGCGACGGCGACACCATCATCGATGAAGACGATTTCTGCCCGGACGTGTTCGGCAACCCCCCGCGCGGCTGCCCGCAGGTCTGCATCGACGACGAGGACGGCGACGGGCTCATCGTCCCCCAGGACAAGTGCCCCAACGATCCCGAGTCGCGCAACGGATTCGAAGACGCGGACGGCTGCCCCGACGAGGTTCCGCCCGAGTTCGCCGACCTCAGCGGCGTGATGGAGGGCATCAACTTCGACACCGACAAGGCCACGATCAAGGCGGGCTCGCGGCCCATCCTCGACCAAGCCGTCGAAGTGATGAACAAGTTTCCCGACCTGCGGGTGCGCATCGCCGGCCACACCGATGCCATCGGTGGCTATCGACACAACGTCGACCTGTCGCAGCGACGCGCCAAGTCCGTCAAGCGCTACTTGGTGGAGGCGGGCATCGATACCGATCGCATCGAGACCCGCGGTGCCGGGCCCGACGAGCCCATCGACACCAACGACACCGTCGAGGGCCGTGCCCGCAACCGTCGCATCGAGTTCACCATCATCGAGCAGGACGCCTCGGGGCCCGTCACGGCCGACGGCTGACCCTCGCGGCAGCGAGCCCTCTGGCGGCCAGCCCCGGGTCATCCAGTGGCCGACGTTCGCGACGCCGCTGCAGCCCACGTCGGCCACGCCGTGGCCCGAACGCCGAGCCCAGGCGATACTGCCGGACGTGTCGCGCCGACTCTCCGCCACGCTCGCTCGTCGTTCCCTGCTGAGCCTCGGCTTCGTTGCATCGTGCTTCACCGCCGAGCCCACGACAACGGCGCCCGCCTACCCACCCGCAGCCGAACACAGCACCGCTCCACCGACCGCTGCGCACACCAGCCCCCCCGCGCAACCCACCACGGTGACGCTCGGCAAGGACGTCGTGAAGGTCGACGGTCACCCGATCACGGTGTGGACCAAGGCTCCCGCCAAGCCGCGGGGCGTGATGGTGTTGCTGCACGGTCGTACCTGGAGCGCCCGTCCCGACTTCGACCTTCAAGTACCGGGCGAGTCGCGCTCGCTGATGGATGCCCTGGTGGCCGAGGGCTTCGCGACGTATGCGGTCGATCAGCGCGGGTACGGGGACACCCCGCGCGACGACACCGGCTTCATCACCCCCGACCGCGCCGTCGCTGACCTCGCTGCGGTGCTCGAGTGGGTGAAGGCGCGGCACCCCTCGCTGCCCTCCCCCACCTTGGTGGGCTGGTCGTTGGGCTCACTCGTCTCTCAGCTCACCGCCCAACGCCACCCTGGCGCGCTGTCGTCGGTCGTCCTGTACGGCTACCCCCGCGACCCCGACCAGACCTACGCGGCACGAGGGCCCCAAAAACCCGCGCGCAAGGCCACCACCGCGGTAGCCGCCGCCGAGGATTTCCTCATTCCCGGAGCGATCTCCCAGGCCGCCATCGATGCGTTCGTCGCCGCCGCCCTCGCGGCCGACCCCGTGCGGGCCGACTGGCGGGGCAACGAGCAGTGGAACGCGCTCGACCCTGCCGCCGTGCACACCCCCACGCTGGTGATCCACGGTGAGAAAGACCCCTACGCCCCCATCGCCAACCAGGCGAAGCTCTTCTCACGCCTCGGCACACCCGATCGTGCGTGGATCATCATCGCCGGAGGGGACCACGCCGCTCACATGGAAAACAACGGTCCACGCTTCGTGCATGCCGTGGTCGAGTTTTCACGGCGACCTCTGAACCCGGCCCCGCACTGACGATCGGTGCAATCGGTGTGCACCCGCGTTCGCACTGCGCCGACGATGCCCCCCGGCGCCGCGTACAAGTGAGTTTTGAGCATTTGCCAACCAGGGGCAGCTGGGTAGACTCCCGCCCGCTCGCGCTCCCTTCCGAGCGGTCAGTCGGCCGCGAAGGTCCCGATAGCAGGTGAAATCGGCGACAACCACGGGAGTCAGGGGTGTAACGCTCCGAGGGCGGGCGAGACCCGAGGGACGACGCCGATGAGCAACGAGCGCAGCGCTGCATTCTTCCGTGCGGAGGGGGTCCTGATCTCGCGGGGGGTGGTGCATGCCGCCACGTGGATGGCCGCCCAGCGAGCAGGTTTCCGAGAGCGAGCGATTCGCTTTGGGCAAGCAGCCCTCGCCGCACCCGTCTTTGGCCTGCTGGGCCAGAACGACCGGAGCCTTGGCAACCGCGTGGCCCACCTCGCCTACCGCGACATGACCTCCGATCGCATCGAGGTCCTCGCCGAGGAGTATGTCGAGGACGTCCTCGACGACAAGATCCTCGACAGCGGCGTGGAGCTGGTCAAGCAGGCCCGCGCGGCCGGCCACCGGGTGGTGATCTTGTCCGAGGGCATCTCGGAGATCATGACCAAGGTGGTCGAGCGCTACATCCGAGGGGTCGACGACCTGGTCTGCAACCACCTCGAGTACAAGGACATCAAGGCCACGGGCAAGCTGCTCGATCCGGTCATCGGAGGGTACGAAGGCGGCCGCTGGGCGGCCTCGTACGCCGCCGAGCACGACATCGACCTGTCGCGGTCCATCGCGTACGCGGGGCACGGCCCCGATCTGCTGCTGCTGTCCGCCGTGGGCCAGCCGTGCGTGGTCAACCCCGATTTCACCCTCCGCAAGGCGGCCCGGGAAGCCGATTGGCCCGTGGTCGATTACTCGGCGTGATGAGCAAAGGACCGACCGTGGGGGCTCCGATTTCGATCCCGCAGACCTACGAGGGACGCGACATCCTGCTGGTGGGTGGCTCGGGCTTCGTTGGCAAAGTTTGGCTGACGATGGTCCTCGACCGGCTGCCCGAGGTGGGCCGCATCTACCTGCTGCTCCGGGGCAAGACCCGCGGGGTCAAGCAGCGCTTCGAGAAGTTCGTCAACGAGACCTACGTGTTCTCCACGCTGCACGAGCGCTTCGGGGCGGATCTCGCCAAGCACATCTGTGCCCGCATGGAGGTCATCGAGGGCGACGTTGGTCGGCCCAACCTCGGCATGAGCGACGAGGCTGCCGCCCGCCTGCGCGAGTCGGTCGACTTGATCATCAACTTCGCGGGTCTGGTCGACTTCAACCCCGACCTGCGTGACGCCGCCGCCACCAACGTCAACGGCGCGGTCCACATCGCCGACTTCGTCGAGAGCTGCAACCACGCTCGGCTCATCCACGTGTCCACGTGCTACGTCGCCGGGCTGCGCGATGGTCGGATCCCGGAGTCGATCCAGCCGCTGACCCCCAGCGGTGAGGTCATCGAGGCCCAGGCCGAGCTCGCCAAGATGCGCGAGATCATCGCCAAGACCGAGCTCGACAACGAATCGGACGAGGTCGAGGCCCAGCTCCGCGCCGACGTGATCGCCCGGCTGAAGGCCCGCGGCGCCGAGCCCTCCGAGAAGCGCATCGTCGACATGGTCGTCCGGCTCAAGCGCAAGCGCCTGCGCGAGACGATGTCGATGGCTGGCACCGAGCGGGCCAAGGAGTTGGGCTGGCCCAACACCTATACGTACACCAAGGCCCTCGCCGAGTACCTGCTGCTCGAGCGCCAGGGGCGGATCGAGTTCACCATCTTCCGACCGGCCATCGTCGAGAGCTCGATCTCCTTCCCGTTCCCGGGCTGGAACGAGGGCTTCAATACCTCGGGGCCGCTGGCCTACCTCGCCAAGACCTGGTTTCGCCACATCCCCGCGATGCCGGGCAATCCGCTCGACGTCATCCCCGTCGACATGGTCTGCAAGGCGCTGCTCATCGCGGGCGCGGCCCTGCTGCGCGGCGAGCATGCGCCGATCTATCACTGCGGATCCTCCGATCGGAACTTCCTGCCCATCGACAGGCTCGCCGAGCTGTCGGCGCTCAGCCACCGTCGATGGCTGCGCGAAAACGGTGAGAGCGCCCTGCACAAGGTCGTGCTGTCCCGCTGGGACACCGTCGCCGCCGACCCCGATCACGCCCTCAACATCAGCAACGTGCGCAGCGTGCTCAACCAGGTCACCCGCTACCTGCGGCACGGCCTCCCCGAGAAGATCCCCTCGGAGCTCCGGGATTTCGCCGGGCGGCTGGCCAAGAGCACCGACAGCTCCAACCGCCGACTGCGGCAGATCGAAGACGTCCTCGACCTGTTCCAGCCGTTCACGCACGACCACTACTTCGTGTTCGAATGTCGAGCCATCGCCCGCCACCAAGTGGTCGAGGCCGAGTTCCGGTTCGAGCCCGAGTCGATCGAGTGGCGCAGCTACTGGCTCGACGTGCACATGCCAGGACTTCGGCGCTGGTGCTTCACGGTCTACGACAACAAGGATCGTGAGCAGTACGAGCCCGCGACTCGTTTCGAGATGATCGACTCGCCGCGTGATCGCCCCGCCGACACGCCGCGCAAGGAGACGGGCTGATGGCACTGTTCCTCACCGGGATCACCGGGTTCATCGGGTCCTACGTCGCCCACGGCCTGCTCACCCAGTGGCCGCAGATGCGCATCAACGCGCTGGTCCGTGCCAAGAGCGACGAGCAGGCCCGACAGCGGCTGTGGCAATCGTTGCAGCTGCACGAGCCCGACTTCGATCGCTTCGGCGAGCTGATCTCACGCATCGATATCGTGCGCGGCGACCTGACGGCACCGGGGCTGGGGCTCGAGCCCGACGCCCGCGATCGCCTCGTCAAGTCGACCGAGAGCGTGTTGCATATCGCCGCGTCGCTCAATCGCAAGTCGGCCAAGGCCTGCTTCAACGTCAATTTGCGGGGCACGCTCGAGATCATCAAGATCGCGCGCGCCGCCGCCGACCACCACGGGCTGCGACGCTTCTCCGACGTGTCCACCGTGGCCGTGTCTGGGCATCGCAGCGACGAGACGGTCACCGAGGCCGAGTCGGTCGACTGGGCTCGCAGCGACTACGACCCCTACGCCCGCACCAAGAAGTTCTGCGAGCACATGGTCCACGAGCTGCTGCCCGACGTGCCCCGCACCGTGTTTCGGCCCAGCACCGTCCTCGGCGACAGCCGGTTTCCGCAGACCACCCAGTTCGACATGCTGCGGGCCTTCGCTGCGCTGGCCCACATGCGGGTGATCCCGCTGCGGCCCGAGTGGCGCATGGACATCTGCCCGGCCAACTACGTGGCCAAGGGCATCGTCACGGTGCACATGGCGGACAAGCCCCGCTACGACTCCTACAGCCTGGCGTCGGGGACCGCATCGCCGACGTTCCGCGAGGTGGTGTCGGCCCTCAAGGACGCCGGGCACAAGCCCGCCTGCGTGTTCGCGCCGCGCTTGGGCCGGGTGTTCTCCAGCGGCATCGAGGCCGCGATGAGCACCCCCCGCAAGTACGGCATCGCCCCCGCGGCATCGCTGATGAAGGTCTTTTGGCCGTACATCACCAACAACACGGTGTTCGACAACTCGCGGATCGTGGAGGAGCTCGACGGAGAGCGCCCGCGGCCATTCCCCGAGTACGCCTATCCGCTGCTGCGGTTCGCGATGGACGAGCGCTTCACGTATCCCTACCGCCCGTGGCCGTCCGACGGCGACGCGCGGCTGTCGAAGGTGGCCTGAGCCATGGGTAGCTTGTTCAAGAGCGGTTCCCTGTTCAAGACCGGGATCCTCGGGCGCGTGGCCGATGCGCTGGAGCCCGACCGCGTGCTGATGGAGGTGATGAACGGCTTCATCGAGGCCACCGCGGTCAAGCGCGCCCTCGATGTGGAGCAGGAGGCGTGGGCCCCCGGCAAGCCGCTCAAGCTGCTGCTGGCCGGCTATGTCGGCTCCCGCAACACCGGGGCCGACGTGCGCGTGGAGGAGATGATCCGCCAGTTCCGGCACGTCATCGGCGACGACCAGCTCGAGCTGACCATCATGTCCACGATGCTCGAGCGGACCGCGGGCTACTTCCGCACCGTGCGGCAGGTGGAGCTCCCCGTGCTGTTCCCCAAGTTCTTGTTCGACGAGTGCCCCAAGCACCACGGCGTGGTGTCGTGCGAGGGCTCGATGTTCAAGTCCAAGTTCGCCTCGGCGCTGTCGACCATGATGGCCGGCTCGCTGGGCATGGCCGCCGCCGAGAACAAGATCGCGGTGGGCTACGGGGCCGAGGCCGGTGCCATGTCGCCCGCACTCAAGAGCTTCGTCAAGCGTCACTGCCAGCACGCGCTGGTGCAGTGCCGCAACGACCCCTCGCGCGAGGTGCTGGGCCGGCTGGGCATTCGCACCACGGGTGGCACCGATACCGCCTGGACCTTCGATCCGGCCCCGCTATCGGAGGGCGCCAAGCTGCTGCGCGAGCGCGGCTGGGACGGCAAGCAGAAGGTCCTCGTGCTGTGCCCGATCAACCCGTTTTGGTGGCCGGTCAAGCCCGACCTGGGTAAGGCCGCCGCGCGCTCGCTGGTCGGCCAATTCAAGACCGAGCACTACCGCTCGATCTACTTCCACCACAGCTCGCCCGAGGCCGACGACAAGTACGACCGGTACATCGATGGCCTGGCGTTCGCGGTCAAGACCTTCATCGCCGACCGCGACGTGTTCCCCATCATGGTGGGCATGGAGCGCGTGGATCGGCTCGCCTGCGAGGCCGTGGCCGCTCGCCTCGATGGCGACGCCCCCTGCTTCATCAGCGACGACTACGACATGTACCAGCTGGTCTCCGTGCTGCGGAACTGCGCGTACATGGTCAGCTCTCGGTTCCACGCGATCGTGACCTCGATGCCGGGCCTGGTGCCTTCGGCTGGCGTCACGATGGACGAGCGCATCCGCAACCTCATGAACGACCGGGGTCACCCGGAGCTGTTCCTCGAGGTCGACGACGAGGATCTCGGAGAAAAGACGCTCGCGATCCTCGAGCGGCTGGAGCGAGAGGCCGAGCAGATCTCGGCCGATATCGGCCGGGTCATTCCCGGGCAGCTCGCGCTGATGGGGCAGATGGGCATCGACTTCATGGACGAGGTCTGCCGCATCTACCCCCGACATGCCGCGTCGCGATCTTCCGCGCACCTGGGAGGCCCACCTTCCGTCGCTGTCGCCCGCGCTCCAGTCATTGATGGAGACCTACGGATGAACTTCCTCGAGCGCATCTTCGACAACCTCGAAGAGCAACCGCAAAAGGCCAAGCTCATCGAGGTCCGCGGGACCTCGATGCAGGGCACCGACGGAGCCGGCATCCTCGAGCTCGTCGGGCGGGCCCGCGCCAGCATCGACGAGGCCGGCATCGACCCGGGTGATCGCGTGGCGTTGCTGGCACCCAACACCACCCGCTGGGTCGCGGCCGACCTCGCGATCCTCGCTGCGGGCGCGATCGTGGTGCCGCTGTACGACCGCCAGGAGCCCAAGGAGCTGGCGGTCATGATGCGCAGCGCCGTGCCGCGGCTGCTGATCGCGGCCTCGGCCGAGCTCGCTGCCCCGGTCATCGAGGCGTGGTCCGCCGACCAGGGCCTGGCCGACGACGCCACCCTCGAGCAGCGCGCCGAGTCGGTCGGGTGCACCGTGCTGACCTTCGACCGGCTGTTCGAGTCGGAGCCCTCCGCCAAGGGCCTGCACCCGCGTGGCGCCGACGACTGCGTCGCCATCATCTACACCTCGGGCACCAGCGGCGAGCCCAAGGGCGTCATGCTGTCGCGCGCCAACGTCGACTACATGATCCCCAAGACGATCGAGCGCATCGGTCGGGCGGTGGGGCATCGCGACGGACCCGACCGCGTGTTCCACTTCCTGCCGTTTTGCTTCGCCGCCTCGCGGATGATGCTGTGGACACAGATGTCGCGGCCCAACCCGCTGATGATGTCCACCGACCTGACCAACCTCGTGGTCGAGCTGGCGGTGGCCAAGCCCAACTACTTCCTCAACGTGCCCGCGGTGCTCGAGCGCATCCGCAACGGCGTGGGGGCCAAGCTCCGCGAGCGGGGGGGTGTGGCGCTGGCGATCTACGAGCGAGCGCAGGCCGCATTCGGCCGCGCCGCCGAGGGAACCGCCAGCCTGCTCGACTCGCTCGCGCTCGAGGTCGGCCGGCGCCTGGTCTTCCCCAAGATCAAGCAGCAGATCGGCCCCAACCTCGAGTTCCTGATCTCGGGCTCGGCGCCGCTGTCGGCCGACACCCAGCGATGGTTCCAGATGATCGGGGTCCCCGTGTACCAGGCCTACGGGCTCACGGAGACCACGGGTATCGTGTCGCTCGACGATCCCAACAAGGTCGAGGCGGGCAAGGTCGGGCTTCCGCTCGATGGCCAGACGCTGAAGGTCAGTGAAGAGGGCGAGCTGTTGGTCAAGGGCCCGAACATCTTCGCGGGCTACTGGCGCAAGCCCGAGGAGACCGACAACGCCATCATCGACGGGTGGTTCCACACCGGCGATCAGGTCGAGTACGACGGCGGCAACCTGCGGATCGTCGGACGGATCAAGAACCTCATCATTCCCGAGTCGGGTCACAACATCTCCCCCGAGCCCATCGAGGAGAAGTTCATGGCCGGCTGCCCTGCCGCCGAGCAGTGCATGCTGGTCGGGCATGGCCGGGCCCACGTGGCGATCATCGTCACGGGCAAGCCGCCGCAGGCCGAGATCGACGCCTCCATCAAGGCCGTCAACGAGGGACTGCCCCACTACAAGCGCATCCGGGCCACGCTCCGGGCCGACGAGATGTTCACCATCGACAACGGCCTACTCACCGCCAATCAGAAGCTGCGGCGCCGGGTCATCGAAGATCACTTCGAGGCCCAGCTGACCGAGCTGTATGCCAACGCGGCCAAGGCGAGAAGCAAGTGAGCTGCGCGCGATGATCGAGTGGTCGCTCAAAGAGGGGGTCTACGACCTGCGCATGGGCCTGGCGCCCTGCAACGAGATCGGTACGACCATGCTCACCGCGCTCGAGCGGTTCCTCGACGAGGTCGACACCGAGACGGCCCACGCGGTCGTGATTCGCAGCACCGTGCGGGGAGGATTCTCGGCCGGAGCCGATCTGCGCGAGCTGTACGAAGGGCTGCGCAAGCGGCCCGAGTCGGAGCACGAGGCCGCCCTTCGCGAGTTCATCGACCGGATCCACTCGGTGATGGACCGGCTCGACATGCTGCCGCTGACCACCATCGGCGTCGTGCACGGGATCTGTTTCGGCGGTGGATTCGAGCTCGCACTCACGTGCGACATGTTGATCGCCGAGCGCAACGCCCGGTTCG
>JAHZJA010000360.1 GCA_022601155.1 Deltaproteobacteria bacterium
CGCGGGTGTGCATGGGCCCGCGGGCCTCGGTGTACAGATTCTGCGCGGTCGAGCCAGGGCGAGCGCGTCCTCGTAGCGTCCTTGGTGGTGGCGCAGCTTGGCGAGCGCCGAGAGCACATGGCCGTGGGCGCCTCCGTTGGGCTCGGCGCGTTCGACGATGGCCAGGGCGAGCGCGGCCCATGCATCGACATCGGGCAGGGCGAGGCCGCGACGCGGAACGAGCTCGACGAGGTCCGCTGCGATCCGAGCCTTGAGCGGGTCGACCCGGGCACGCTCCGCTTGGGCGTAGGCGGCGAGCAGGTCGGCCTTGGCCGCGTCGATGCTGTCGCTCACCGAGCGAGCCGATCCGCGTTGGTACAGCAGCTCGGCCCGCAGCGCGGGCGCGGGAATCGGGTCCAGCGCGTCGAGCATCGCTCCGTATCCCGCGATGGCGTCTTTGAACCGACCCGCCCAGGTGGCCTCGGCCGCGAGCTTGGCCAGGCGGTCGCGCAGATCGTCTCGGCGCCCGGCCAGCGCCGGATCTTCGAACCAAGACTCGACGGCCGCCAGCCGCTCCACCTGCGTACAATCACTGGGAACGGGGAGCTCGCCCACGGCCCGGGGAGCCCGACGGAGCACTCGAGCGTCGGGTTGCTCCAACACGCGCAAGGCTGCGCCGACGCTGCGACGCTGGCGATCGAGGCAGGCCATGCGACGGTCGAGCACGCGATCGGATTGCTCGCCACGCAGATGGGCCTGGCACGCATCGGTGTAGCCCGATTGCCAGTCATCCGCCCATGCCTGGACCCCGCGCTGCACGACGGTCCACGTCGCCTCGGCGCCGGGCAACGCGGTCTCCTGCATCACCGCCCGCAACCGTTGCTGGCGGGGCTCACTCCAAAGAGGGGCCAGCTCCCGCGGGGCCCCCGTGCAGCGCTGGTCTTCGGTCCCGGCCAGCGACCACCACGTGCCCGCGCTGGCCAGCAGCAGGCCCGCACCTGCGGCGGACAACCATCGACCTCGCCGTCGCTCCCGTGAAAGCTCGGCCACCAACGCCCGCATGCTGGGCCATCGCGCCGCCGGATCGCGTGCGAGGCCGCGGAGGACGACGGTCCCCAACCAACCCGGCACGCCTCGGTCACTCGGCGGCGAATGGGGCTCGTCCTCGAGCACGGCGTGTTCGAGGGCGGCGAGCGTCTTGCCCTCGAAGGGATCCTGCCCGTAGAGCGCCTGGTACAGCGACACGCAGAAGCTGAATTGATCGGAGCGGGCGTCGGCTGGCTCGCCGCGGAACTGCTCGGGCGCCATGTAGCGCGGGGTCCCCAGCAGAGCGCCGGTTTGGGTGAGCCCGCTCTCCGCGACCGCGGGCCGGGACAGCGTCGAGGGAATCTCCGCCTCCGCCATCATGATCGCCAGGCCAAAGTCGGTCACTTGTACGCGCTGATCTTCGCCAACCAGCACGTTGTCGGGCTTGAAGTCCCGATGGACCAACCCCGCCGCGTGGGCGGCTGCGAGCCCTTCCCCCGCCTCGCCCATCGCCTTCACCACCGCTGTCCACGGGCGCTCGCCATCCCCGAGCCACTCCCGCAGCGTCTGGCCCTCGACGTACTCCATCGCCACCAGCACGTCGCCGTCCACCTCGAGCACGTCGTGCACGGCGACCACGCCCGGGTGCGACAGTCGGGCCATCGCGCGGGCTTCTCTCCGCAGCCGTGCGAGCCCGGCGTCGTCTCCCGCCGAGCGAAGCCGCTTGAGCGCGACCCGACGGTCGAGCACGGGATCGTAGGCGGCCAACACCTGTCCCATGCCGCCCTCACCCAAGGTCTCGAGCACGACGAACCGACCCATGCGACCGGGCAGGTCTCGCCGTCCGTCCCGTGACTCCGAGACGTCACCACCCGCGTCCATCCTCCGGGTGGCAACCCGGCCAACATCGGCAGGGCCCCGGGTGCTGCCGGTATCGGTGAAGGAGGCCATCGCCCTGGTCACCCTACGGGATTCGGAGCCCGAGTCCTGACCACCCTGGTCCGTACGGCATTGGCAACGACCGCCGCGCTGCGCCGCAAGTACCCGGAATCACGGGGGCGGCGGCTCGGCTCGGTGGTTGCTCTGGGGGAGGTCGTGTCCGCATTGGCGGGCCGCACCAAGGACCAACTCCATGCCGAAGTTCTCTCGTCCCCGCTCCATGCCCCTCGTTGGGCTGGGCCTCGTGCTGCTCTCGGTCGCATGTGACGCCGAGCCCGTACCGCCCACCACTCCCGATGTACAGGAGCTCGCTACGCCGAGCACCCGTGTCGACGAGGTGTTGACCGCCGCCGTGCCCGACCGCCACGACCGGGAAGCGATTCCCTTACGGCTGGAGCTGGTCGATCTGCCGACGGATGGTCGGTACCCGCTCGCGCGCGGCGAGCACTTCGACGTTCGAATCACCAACGACAGCGACGACGCTGGCGCCGTCGAGCTGGAGGTCGAGCGCATGTCCGAGGCGGCACGGTCGCGTGAGGTGGTCGCGACCGTCGAGCTCGGTGCTCACCGTAGCGTCACGGTCACGGTGCCCGCGTCAGTGCTGGGCCTGCGTCCCGACGCCGATGGCTCGTCTGCGAACGTCGGGTTTCGAGCCCGTCTCGCCAACGATCATGGCGGCGGCTATGCGAGCGCGCGCACCGTCGTTCGCGTTCGGCCCGAGGCCGACGGCTGGGTCTTGTACGGCGACGACGCGAGCGGGTCGATCGTGGACGACAGTCCGCTGCCCGCCGAGATGAAGGCGCAGCTGCACGCAATGCTCGAAGGAGGACCGACGACCGTGACCCTTCCCGACGGCACCGTGCTGCACACGGCTACGCCCACGCTGGGCTCCATCATCAGCGGTCCCGCTTCGGCCGACGCACTCACCGACTGATTCACCCCCTCGGCCCTTCTCGTGTTGCCCGATCAAACCTCGTCACGGAGCCCCATCATGCTCATCCAACGATTCCTTCCCCTGTGCGGCGCTGCTGCTGCGTTCATGGCCTGGCCTGACGACGCCCAAGCCTCGGTCCGCTTTTGCTTTCAGCACGACAGCACCTATACTGACTCTGGGCTGGAGCGAGCCCCCGCGTGCACGGCTGACGGTACCTGCGAAGACGAGTGGCTCACCGACCAGCCCCATTGGGCGCTCGGGCTCATCGTCACGATCACCAAGAACGGCTCGAGCCAGGTGTTCGCGCTCGAGGAGGACGGGGGCTACCCGGGGTGTACGACTCCGTTCAACCCCTCGGGCGGTGACGCGGGGTGGTACAGCATCAACTTGCTGAGCGCCGCGGTCGTCAACAACCGCTGGATCATCGCTGGCGATGCCGACGATCAAGTGGCTTCGCACGTGTTCAGCTACTTTCACCAGGGGTTCGGCAACCCGACGATCACGTACACGGGTACGGCCGGGCAGTCCTTCGCACAGTTCAACGTGCTGAGCGCAGCCACCCGCACCGCGTCGAAGTTCGCCACCGGGCCTGGGCTCAACTTCAGTGTCGCGCCCACCACTCCGTGCAGCGGCGGCGGCAACTGCTACCAAAATGGCCCCAAGAAGCTGAACATCGAGACCACCAACGGCAGTCACCTCAACAAATTCCTCATCGCCCACGAGATCGGGCATGCGGTGATGCACGACACGTTGGGCGCCGCTGCGATCTCCGACTGTAACTTCTCGACCGGTGGCGCCAACTGCCAGGCTCCCAACCACGCGATGCGGAGCAAGGAGCACAACAGCTGTGCGCTGGTCGAAGGCTTCGCGCACTACTTTGCGGCCGCGGTGTGGAACTTCGACACGGGCACCGACTGCTGGTTCACGTACTGGAGCCCCAACAACACCCCGGTCAGCTGTGAGCTCGGTACCACCAACTATCCGCTGCGTCAGCTCGAGACGCAGTGCCTCCCCTCGTGGATCGGCAAGGGCACCGAGCTCGACTGGATGCGGGCGCTGTGGGACTACAACCAAAACCCCGCGCCGCTACCACGGCCCGACTTCGACGGGGTCTTGGACCTCATCGATGCGGCGCCTACCTGGGGTACTGCGGATGCGTGGCTGCGGATGGATGACGGCGCCGATATCCTGGGCGAGTCGGGCCGGTGGACCACCGTCAGCAAGCTCAACGGCATCGACCACTAGGTCGCTCAGCCCAGCAGCTGCACGACCTCGTCGCGGGGGCGCTCGCGCAGCACCTCCGCCAGCGCTCCACGCTTGATCTTCAGTGATGCAGTGGCGGGGAACTCCTCGCCCTGCACCACGTACGCCGAGATCCGCTTGAAGTCGGGGAGCCGACGGTTGCGCTCGCGCAGCTGCAGGAGGCAGTCGTCGCTGATCCCATCACCCTCGGGGCGCAGGACCACGATCAGCTGCTCGCCGGTCATCGCCCCTCGCGGCCACACATAGTCGGCCGCGAACACGCAGAACTCCTCGACCCCGGGCAGGTCTTCGAAATAGGTCTCGATGTCCTCGGGGTAGATGTTCTTGCCACCCTCGGTGACGATCATGTTCTTCGCGCGACCCACCAGCTTGAGGTGGCCGCTGATGTCCAGGGAGCCCAGGTCGCCCGTTCGAAGCCAGCCCTCGACCAGAGCGTGCTCGGTCAGCTCGTCGGCATCGAGGTAGCCCTTCATGACGGTGGGTCCGCGGACCCACACCTCACCCACGCCCGCCTCGTTGGCGTTGCGGACCTCCACCTCGACCCCGGGGACGGGCTTGCCCACCGTGTCGCCGCGGAAGGGCTTCATGTCGTTGACGGTGATGACGGTGCTGGCCTCCGTCAGCCCGTAGCCGATCACCACGGGCAGCCCCAGGTCGTAGAAGAACTCGGCCAGGTTGCGGTCGACGAACGTGCCGCCCGCGAAGATGTAGCGCAGCTTGCCGCCCATCACGTCGTGGATGGGCTTGAGCAGCAAGCTCGACAGTCGCTGGTTGGGTGCCTTGGCGGTCGCCATCTCGTTGACCCGGCGCAGGCCGTCGATGGTCTGGCGCTGCCACCCGGGGAGCTCGTCGAGCCGCTCGCGGATGCGCTTTTCGAGGTTCTTGAGGATGGTCGGCACCAAGGCGATGTGGGTGATGCCGTACTTCTTGAGGGTGGCCCGCAGATACTGGGGCCGCAGCGTGCGCTGGTGCACCACTGCCCCGCCCATCAACAGCGGGACGATGAAGCCCACCATGAAGTCGATCGCGTGGTTGGTGGGGAGCACCGAGAAGAACCGGTCGTCCTCCTCCATCGGGTACAGGTTGCCCAGGATCTCGGCCTGGGCCAGGTAGTTGCCGTGGGTC
>JAHZJA010000361.1 GCA_022601155.1 Deltaproteobacteria bacterium
CACGGTGGCGCCCACGACGGTCGCTCCGGTGTAGACGCTGTCGAGCGACAGGATGGCCTTGCTACCGCCAGGGGCGAAGTTGCTGATGATCGGGCAGTCGGGGCACAGCGGAGTGTCGGGCTGTGGTCCCGCCAGCGGCGGCCCGTCGTTCTCGACGATGTAGTTGCTCTGCGACCAGCCACACCCCGAAAACAGGTGATGGGGCTGCGCCGTAGCGTCGGGGATCCATACGTTCACCGTCCCGCCGCACCGCGTGCAGGTGTCCTGGGTCAGAGTGGTGGCGGCGCCGGCGGTCGTCGTCATCCCATTGCTGGTGTTGATCGCTTGGCCATGAAGGTTGAGGACGTGGCTGGACACCGACTCCTCGGGGACGCACCAGCTCGAGTAGGCGCACTCGTCCTGGGTGCTGCACTCCATGTCGAGCGCTCGACACAGCGACAGTCGGCGCGCGGGGCTGGCTGCGACGACGGCGTGTTCGTCGGCCTGGGCGTTGCGCCCCACCGAAGAGCCCGTCTCGTACAGCCGCTCGACCACGGCTGCGGCATCCCACTCGGGGTAGCTCGCCCACAGCCGGGCGATGGCGGCCGAGGTGACGGCCGCCGAGATCGAGGTGCCCGTCAGGGGCATCATGTCCTCGCCCGTGGTGGCCATGTAGCCCGGCGCGACGATGCGTGTCTGGGAGTTGGGGCGCGTGAGGTGGATGGGGGCGTCGTTGTGGTCGACGGCCGATACCGGCAAGACCAGCGGCCGAGGGTCGGTGTTGGTCCCGCTGACCCCTTGGGGCGGGAAGAAGTCCAGCGCGGCACACTCGGTGGCCGTGGGGGCGGACAGATACGACCAGGCCGCGGGCGCGACGGCGACATCGTTGCAGCTGCCTTCACGGCTGTTGCCCGCGGCTGCGACCACCATGGCGCCATTGCAGCTGGCGTACAGCAGCGCGGTATGGACCGCCTCGGCCCCCGGCCGGGTTGGATAGGCCTCGGGCCCGGTGGGGTTGGCCGGGTTGGGTGGGCCGTCGATCCAGTCGAGCAGGCCCTGCACGTGCGGGGTGTTGGGGCAGTACGGTTGGCTCTCTCCCGCTCCGCACAGGGCGTCTCCCTCGGCGACCCAGCCCAGCGACAGGTTGATCACCAACCGCGAGTCTTCGCCCTCTTCGGCCTGCTTGCGCCACGCGAGCACGGCTTCGACGATCCCTGCCGCCACGTGGGCACGCGTGCCGTAGTAGCCGCCGCCCTCACGCTCGGTGCCGTCGTGCATCAACGGCATCGCCAGCGAGCGGTAGGTCTGTATGGCGCACGACTCGCCTCCCGATCCGCCACAGGCGAGCTCGTCGATGATGTCGACCATCGCCGTTGCGTGCTCGACCATGGGCTCGCCGACCATCTGCGACTCGGAGTCGACCACGGCGACCGTGACGGCGTGGGTGCCCTTGGGCGACCACGCGTTGATCCGACCCGCTTGCGACAGGAACACGTCCGCGAGCTCGTTGCGATAGGCCTCCTCGAGGCCGTTGGAGTTGGACACGACGACCGGGGAATCCATGCCCATGTGAAGGACATCGGGCCCCGGGACGGCGGGTAGAGCATGGGCCCCCGGCACCCCGACCCACGAATACAGGCAGTACCGGGCCAGGGCCTGCGGCAGCTGTCCCGGCTGCGTCTCCTGGGCTGCGAGCCCCGGCGTGCCGTTGCGAAACATGCTGTCGCCATGCATCTGCCAGCCATCGGCGATGAAGCTCGGACAGACGGGGACGACGGCGGGGTTGGGTGGAACTGGGGGAGGGGCCGCCTTCAACGTGGCGACCATCCATGCGGCGTTTTGCAACAGTGGGGGAGGTGAGCTGGCGGCCTTGGCCCGAAACCCATCGTCATCATCGAGGGGCCCGAGGTCATCTGTAGTGTCCACCGAGCATGCGGCGACGAGAACTGCCAACGAGAGTAAGCGCCGAAACGCGGCGCGCTTTTCCATGCGCATCCGAAAGCCTTCCTGCAGGGGCGAAATCCCGATCCCACCTACTATTTGGACGGCTTAGTTTCGGAGGTGACGCGCTTTATTTCGCGCATTCCCTGAAATAATGAGATTGTGCGGTCTCACGCGAACTACAGCGGGTGTGACGGAATACCCGCGGAAAGTCGCACGATCACTGCATTCCGGCGAGCGCCTCGGCCGAATCGTCGGCGGGGGCGACCGGGGTGCGCAGTCCACGGGGCGGCTCGACCTGAGCCTCCTCGCCCTCGGGGACCGGCAGACACTGCCCGGTGGCGATGCGGTGCAGTGCAGTCGCCAGCGAGGCTTCCTGCGGGTCGCCCAGGGGGTGGCTGAAGTCGTCGGGGGCGGGGCAGTCGGGGGTGAACCCCTCGTAGTAGCCACCTTCGCCGTCGGCGTTGACCAGCTCGAAGGTCAGCGGCACGGCAACCTTGTCGCAAAAGTCGAAGTGGCGGGAGCCGACCGGCTTCCCTCCGGTCGTGCCACCGACGATCGACACCGGGACATGTGCCGCCACCGAGTTCATCAGCAGCTCGCTCGCCGACAGGCTGCTCCCGGTGGTGATGAACACGACCTGGTCCACCGCGGGGAGTGTCTGCGCGAGTCGTTGGAGACCCTTGTCGACGTTCTCGTCGGCGAAGGTATCGTTGTACAGCACCCGATAGGCGGTGCGCCCCTCGGCCACGGCGCCGACCAGCAGGTGCATGAAGTGTCGCGCCACCGAGATGAGGCCGCCGCCGTTGTAGCGGACGTCCACCACGACATCGCGAACGCCCGCCGCTCGGAACTCGGCGAACGCGTTGTCGAGAGCTTCGGGGGCGGTGTCGACGAAGGTGGCGAACATCAGGTAGCCGACGGGGCGATCGCCCGCGGTCAGCACCCGGTGGACGGGCACGGTGTCGATGTCGATCCAGTCCTTGGTGAGGGTGATCTCGCGAGGCTCGTCGTCGGGTGGGTCGACCTCGATATCGACCACGACGCCGGGCACCTTCTCGCCATAGATTTCAGACCACTTGTCTTCGTCGTCGAGCTGCTCGGTGGTGAAGCCGCCGACCATCCGGATGAGATCGCCGCGCATCATGCCAGCGGCTTCGGCGGGCGAGCCACGCTGGATGTCGGCGACGACGACGCGTTGTTGGTCGTCGCGGCGGGTCCGAAAGCCCAGGCCGATGAACTTCCCCTCTTGGAACAGCGCATCGGTGGTGGCGCGATCGGAGACCCGGCTCCACCGGTCTGGGTCGACGCGCAAGTCGCGGATCATCGCGGACGGGGAGTCATACTCGAGCGGATCGATCTGTGGCAGGTCGTCGGCGAACAGATAGGCCTCCTGCATCAGGCCGTAGACCCACGTGTTTTGGTCGGGGACCTCGCAACTACGCGGGCCTCCGAAGTCGAAGGGATCGTCGGGGGCGCACCCCGCCGAAAGACACCACGACAACGACGCGGTCAGCGTCAGAGCCCTTACCCGCCGAGTTTTCATCTTCGAACATACGGTACCACGCGGCGATTCGATCGACGCGTGTCCGATGCGGGATGGCACGCGATTGTGACGGTTTGCCGCAGGCCGGCGGGTCGGCGATCGAGCCCGTATTCGGGATCGGCTATGGTTGCGGCTGCGCATGAGCATCTGGACCATCCAACGGCGGTGTCGGCGTCGCGGACACGCGCCCTCGATGGCCTGGGCCCTCGCCGTGGCGACGCTCGTTCCCACCGCCGTGGTGGCGGCACCGGCTGCCGAGCCTGACAGCACGATGGTGGTGTCGCAGGTGCGGGCGCTGCCGCTGTCGCCTGCGCTGGCCCAAGGTCGCATCGAGCATCGGATGCTGGCGGTCGAGGGGCTTCCTGTACGCGGAGCCCATCGCACGGTGCGGATCCGCGACGACGGGACCGAGCAGGTGTTGTCCGAAACACTGCCCGTGGGCGCACCGCAGCTGCGACCGGCCGATGCCCGGATCAGTGCCGCGCTGGTCGCCGACATCGTGGCCGAGCATCGCGGCACGGGCGACGCGCCCGCGCTGGAGGATCCGCCGCAGCTCGTCTACCTGATGATCCTCGGCCAGCCCGTGCTGGTGTGGGAGGCGCAGCTGGCCCTGTCGATGTGGCCCGAGCCCACGCGCCCCACATTGTGGGTGAGCGCGGCCACGGGGGTGGTGCTTCGCGAGGAGGAGCAGGTCCGCAGCAGCCGTGCCCGCGTATTCGCCCAAAACCCTGCCGTCACGCCCGTCCCCGACGAGGTCGAGCTGTTGGACATCGACGTGCAGGAGGCCGGACATCCCCTCGTGGGCACCCGGGTTCAGGCCTTCAACTGTGTCGGCGAAGAGCCCGAGGAAGTCTCGCCGTGGTGGGAGGAAGACGAGTGTTGGCCGACGCGCACCGTGTGGTCGGACGCGCAGGGTGATTTCTACGTACCGCTGCCCGACATCGTGCAGGTCGACGACAACATCGCCGGAGACGATCCGTACTCCGAGCTGTCGATGTACGTGCATGCCGAGCGCTTCCTCGAGGCGATGCACGTCCGCGGGATCGAGCAGTTTCGGTGCGAGCTGGCGTCGATGCTGGCGAACTTTCGCTCGCTCACCCCCACCTCCTCACTGGACTACAGCCCGCTCAACAACGCCTACTACACCGACCAGTGCGACGCGGAAAAAGGGCCCACGATGCTGTTTGGGCAGGGTTCCGAGGTCGATTTCGGGTACGACGGCGACGTCATCTACCACGAGCTGGGCCACGGGATGGTGGCGATGCTGTCCCCCGAGGGCCTCAATGGCCTGCGCCTGCGGTCCGACGCGACGCTCGTCGATGCCTCGGGGATCAACGAAGCCCTGGCCGACTACTTCTCGGTGATGCTGACCGACGACCCGCACCTGGCCGACTACGTGGGACGGTTTTGGAGCGCCAGCGGTCGCCCTTACATTCGCGATGCGGAGAACACCCGCGTGTGTCCGCGCGACATGGTGGGGCAGGTCCACAACGATGGCGAGCCGCTGATGGCCGCGCTGTGGGCGACCCGCAAGCGCCTCGATGTCGCGGGCAAGCTCGCCCTCGATCAAGTCGTGCTCGAGGCGTTGATGCAGATGTCGCGCAACGCCGACCTCGAGGAAGCCGCCGAGCTGCTGCTCGATGCTGCCGATGTCGCAGTGCAGCAGGGCGACTTTTCCGACGACGAGTACGACCTGTTGTTTCGTTCGCTGGACGCGCGCGGGTTGCTCGATTGCCTGCGGGCCATCACCGATCCGCGGCGCGTTCGCGACGGTCGCACGCTGTACCTGCGGCGTCGTGACAGCGGCGTGTACCCCTTCTATCCGGGGCCAATGCAGCTGCGCTACGAGGTCCCCGATGGGGCCGACGACATGGTGCTGCGGTACTCCCTCAAGCCCCGCGGCTCATCGGACCCCGTGGATGCGCGGGTGCTCATCAAGCGTGGCGACGCCCCGATCGAGTTCGAGTACCAGCTGGTCGCGGTCGACAACCCGCCGCTCGAGGAGCCCGAAGGCGACCCTGGCGATCCGATCCGCGAGCTGACCCTGGTCACCGGTGACTGGGACATGGAGCTGGCGGGCACCGAGCTCACCGAGACCGATTTCGAGCTGGTGGTGGGTGGGCTGGAGCCCGGTGAGGTGCGGTACCTGACGCTGGTCAACACCACCACGACCGAGGCGACGGCCTCTGGCACGTCGGCGTTCGCGTCGATCGAGCTGCGACCCCAGTCCGAAGACGAGGCCGGCGAGACCGAACAACCGCCCGCACTCGAGCAGGTGGGCGCTTCGCCAGGGGAGGCCGGCTGCGCCTGTGCCCACGACGCCCAGGACAATGGATGGCTGGGGTGGTGGGCACCGCTGGTGCTCGTCGTCGGCCGCCGCCGTCGCACGTCGGACCGAGCCCGCGCGACACGCTAGACTGCGAGCGCGGCGATGACCTCCCCTGACCCCGCAGACCGCGAACACGACACGACCGTGCCCGCCGGTGCGGGGCGCAGGACGCTGCGGGCCGTCGTGCGGCTGACCCGAGCGGTGGGCGTCCTGGCGATCGCCTCGGCCATCGTGCTGCCCAACCTGCCGGGCGCATGGGTCGGCGAGTGGGTGGGGGCCCAGGTGTCGACGACCGCGGGCTGGCTGCGGCAGGTCAGCTTCGTCCAGAGCTGGCGGATGTACGCGCCCAATCCCCAGCGCGCACAGACGTACATGAACCTCACCGCGCAGTACGACGACGGCAGCTCCGCTCACCTCGAGGAGACCCGCCAAGAGCGTCACGGCTGGGGCCGGCATTTCGCCTGGGACAAGTCGCGGGTGGACATCTGGCGGCACTACGCCAACTTCCATCCCAAGAACGCCAACGACCACCGCAAGTGGTACCTGCGTGGGGTGTGCGTGCGGGAAGCACGGCGCGGGCACATGCCGCAGAAGGTCGTCATGGAGCACGTCACGCGGCGGTTCACCAACCCGGCCAAGGTCGCCAAAGGGGCGCCGGCCCTGGGCCGACCCCGCAAGTCGTTGGTCACTGTCGGATACTGCCGCACGCAGCGGGTACGCCAGATGATGGACGCCGACCCGCTGTTGTCAGCGGGGTGAGGCGCCGGCCCCTGTCGTGCCTTCGCCGGGGTCCGGGGGGGTCGATTCGCCGCCGTACTGCGCCAGCCACCCCGCGACCTCGTCCTGCAGCGCGGGGGCGGCATGCTGCGCGCGCAGTTCCTGCAGAGCGGCCCGAGCCAGCGCGACGGCGCGGCCCTGTTGGTCGGTGGTGTCCCACAGCGCGGCCGCCAGCAGGAACTGGATCTGCGGGCGGTGAAACGAGTCGCCGGATGCTCGCCGCAGGGCCCGCTCCAGCAGTGCGACTGCCTCGGCGTCTTGTCCCTCTCGACGACGGCCTTCGGCCTCGTGCAGCAGGAGCTCCGTGTACTTGGGATGCTCCGGATTGCCGATGCGATCGAGCCGCTGCCAGGCCCGGTCGTGGTACGCCGCGGCCTCCTCCCAACGGCCGTTGCGTGCGAGCGCGACGGCCAGGTTGTCGAGGATGTCCGCGTGCATCTGGTCGCTGACCCCGGCAGACCGCGCCGCGACCTCGGCCGCGCGCTGGGCCGAGACGAGGGCCGCCGCGTTCCGGCTGGCGCCGAGCAGCGTGGAGGTGATGTTGGTGAGCGTCTCGGCCACCGAACGATGGTCGGCGCCCAGCGTGGCTTCACGGATGCGGAGCCCCCGTCGCAGCAGGTGCAGCGTGCGGTCGGTCTGTCCCTGTCGATCTGCCACCGCGGCCAGACCGGTGAGCGGGGTGACGAGCCGCGGGTGGTCGGGCCCGTGGAGCCGCTGTGCGATTGCCAGCGCTTGCTCGAACAACGGCTCGGCCTCCCTCCACTTGGCTTGGGCCAGGTGGGTCAACCCCAGGTTGAGGGTCGCCATCAGGCTGGTGGGATGCTCCGGACCGTAGGCGGCAAGCAGGTCTCGTCGGGCCTGGGCGTAGCCGGCCGCCGCGCGCTCGATGTACCCAGTGTCGTAGTCGGACGACGCGAGGTTGAGCCGAATTCCGGCCGCCGAGGGGTGCTCGGGGCCGTAGAGCATCTCGAACAGCTCGAGGGCACGTCGGTAGCTGCGTCGGGCCTCGTCGTGGTTCCCCGCGGAGGCCTCGATGGTGGCGATGTTGGTCCAGGTGATGCCGTGCCGAATGTCATCGGCGGGCAGGACCTGCTGCTCGCGGCGCTGCGACTGGCGGTGGTGGGCGAGCGCCCCATCGAGGTCGTCGCGGCGATGGGCGAGGAACCCCAGCCCTCGGTGAAGGTCGGCTTCGATGATCGGGTCGCCGCCGATCCTGTCGATCTGTGCCCGTGCATGCTGCGCCCAGCGCTCGGCCTCATGGAACTCGGCGCGGTCGATGGCGGTCGACAGCAGCCGGGTCGCGCACTTGGCCGCGACCGCCCCGTACCCGGCCTCCTGCGCCAGCCAGTACCCTCGGTCGAGGATTTCGGTGGCCGCCGCGTGGTCGCCGGCCAGCTCGACCGCCGCACCGAGTCGCTCGAGGGCCTCGGCGCGGAGTGGGGCGTGTCCCAAGGCCTCGGCATCGCGAAGTACGGCGCGCGCGATGGCCTGGGCGCGTTCGAAGTCGGCTGCATCCGAGGCGACGCCGACCCGGTCGAGCTGTTGCCGCAGGGCCTGTACCCGGCGGGCTTGGTCGGCGTCGTGAGGGAGGGCGGGACCCTGGGCATCATCGCTGCACTGATCGACGGCAGGCAGGCCGGCCACGATCTTCGGAACGCGGGCGATGATCTCGGGGTCGCTGCGTTCGAGCAGATCGATAGCCTCGCCCAGCGCCGCGAGCCGGGCGTGAAGGCACTGCGTCGTGCTGGTGGGTGCCGAGGCTTCGGCCTGGGCGGCGCAGTCTCGCGCGTAGGCATCGGTCCACCCTCTCGCGTAGTGGTCGAGGGCGTCGGCCGAGCTGCGCCACGCTTGCTCTCCAAACGAGGGGGCGGCCTCCAGCAACCGCTCGCCGATGGCGGCCCGCCGCTTTGGGTTCCACGTGGGCTGGAGCTGCGCTGCGCCATCGCACTGCGCAACGCCGCGCTCGCGGGGCTGAGGCCACATCCACACCAGGCCCGCCGCCAGGGCCCCGGTCGCCGCGAGCGTGACGGCGGCGGTGTGGGGGCGTCGGTGTGGCCGCAGGGCGCGGGCCAGGGCGTCCATGGTCGCGAACCGACGCTGTGGATCGGGCTCGAGCCCGCGCATCAAGGTGCGCCGTAGCCGGGCCGACAGGGCCGGGGCGGCCGTCAGGGTCGGGGCCGGGCCCGTGGTGCTCAGCGCAACGGGGGGACGCGTGCCCGTGATGGCCTCGGCGATCGCGACGCACAGCGCATATTGATCGGCGGCGGGCCCGTACTCGCCGTGCCGCTGCTCGGGCGCCATATAGGCGGGGGTCCCCGCTGCCTTGCCGGTCGCGGTCACCGAGGCTTCGCCCGAGGTCGTGGCGGTGGGGGTCGCAGCAGCCGATCGCGGGGCCCGGGCGAGCCCGAAGTCGACCACCCGCGCCCGGCCCTTGGTATCGACGAGCACGTTGCTCGGCTTGACGTCGCGGTGGACCAGCCCGGCTCGATGGATCGCGGCCAGCCCGTGAGCGACTTGGCCGAACACCTCCAGGATCTCGGCGGGGGTCCTCGGCGATGCCTGCAGCCACAGTCGCAGCGTGTCCCCGGGGACCTGTTCCATGGCCAGGTACACGTCATCGCGAAAGGTCCCGACCTCGAACACTTCGACGACATGCGGGTGCCGAACGGTGGCCAGCGCTCGCGCCTCGCGGAGCAGTCGCTGCTGCGCCGCGGGGTCGGGCCGGTCGGGCTCGTCGTTGATGAGCTTGAGGGCCACCATGCGCTCCAGCCGGGGATCCCAGGCCGCAAACACGCGGCCCATCGCGCCGCTGCCGAGCGTGCGACGGATCTCGAACCGACCCACCACGACCGGCGGCAGCGTCTGCCCGAACAAGGCCCTGGCCGCCGCCACCCGCGTGCGCGCGGCGTCGATGGGGTCGACGCGATCTGGGCGCGAACCCAGCGGAATCTCCCGAGGGACGGCGTCGTGCCGAGGCGGAGTGTGGTCGTTCATGGCCGAGGGCCGCGCGGGCCCCCTGGTGTGCATCGGTTCGGGGCCCGATTCGATTGCCGCCGTCCATCGTATCGGCTGCGGGGCGCGTTTGGGGCCCTGCGGGCGCGTGGCTGCCCGAACGCTGGATTGTCGCTCGCGAGGCACGTTCTGCTAGGCTCGACCACGCGTGCTCCGCCTGGCGTCCATGCTCGACCGCGTACTGGGCCGGGCGATGCTCGACGAGGAGGACCCGACGGCGTTGGGCTTGTGCCGCATCGCGCTGGTCACCGTGATGCTGGCCAGCGTGCTCACGCACCTGGGGGCGGTCACCGAGTACTTCTCCGACCACGCGGTGATCGGTGGAGAGGCGGCGCGCGAGGCGTTCCACTCGCGCTGGTCGGTGTTCTTCTACGTACGACAGCCGTGGGCGGTGCAGGCCGTGTTCGCGGTGGGCGTGGTGGCCCATGTGCTGTGGCTGGTGGGGCGGTTCACCCGGGTCTCTGCGGTCGTGGCGTGGTTGCTGTGGATCAGCATGGTGGGCCGCAATCCGCTGCTGTACGCGCTGCCCGACCAGCTCCATACCGCGCTGGCGACGGTGTTGATGCTGGTGCCTGCAGGCCGAGGCCTGAGCCTGGATGCGCGCTGGCGAGGCAAGCGACGCCCAGTACCCGTGTGGTGTCGACGCATGATCCAGCTCCAGGTCGCGGCGGTCTATGTGTCCACGGGGGCGCTCAAGACCGGCAGCACGTGGCGTGAGCACGGTACGGCGCTCTACTACACGCTGGCCAACCCGTATAACCGCCACTTCGTCATGGATCAGACGATGGCTGCGCTGCAGCCGTGGGTGCTGCGGCCGCTGACCTGGCTCGTGCTCGTCTGGGAGATCGCGTTCGGGGCGTTCTTGCTGCTGCACTGGCTGCGCAGCGCCCTGGGGCGTCCCCGTCGTTTCGTGGATCTGCGGTGGCCCATGCTCGGATTTGGGGTGGGCATGCACGCCGGCATCCAAG
>JAHZJA010000362.1 GCA_022601155.1 Deltaproteobacteria bacterium
ACCGGCTTGTCGAAGCTACCGTCGAGCACCCGCACGGTGACCTGGCCGGCCTCGATCTGGGCGTCGGGCCGAGGAATGCCCGACATCTGCTTGGGATCGGGCATCCCGGGACCAGCGAGGGCCACGGGTACCCCGAGGCCAACCACCAGCGCACATCCGAGTATCCAACGCAGGCACCATCCCGCGAGCACACTGTGACGATGTCCGTTCACGCGCTCGCCTCCTGCTCGTCGTCGTCACCCTCGGCGTCTTGGCCGTCGGTGCCCTGGCCGTCGGTCGACCCGGATTTCCCGTCCGCATCACCGGCCGCCGCGGCCTCCTTGGCGGGTGCATCGGCGGTCGCCGAGGCAGCTTCGCTCGCGTCTTCTGTGGCCGAGTGCTCGGCGGCCATCGCATCGGCGGCGTCGTCGGCTTGCGCCACGCCGTCGGTCGAGGACCCGTCGTCAGCCAGTCCCCGCTTGCGCAGCTCTTCGGCCAGCGCCGGGTGCAACGCCGACTCGGAGTCCAACGCACGCATCACCTCGACTGCGCGCAGCTCGTAGCCCTCGCGAACCTTGCGGTAGTCGTCGTCGGACAGCTTGCCCATCTCGTAGTCGAAGTGGAGCTCGTTGATCGCCCGCAGCACGCGACGTCGCTCGTCCCGAAGCGCCCGGGCCCCGGCCACCGTGGCCAGGTCGGCGCGCTCGAGCTCGACCTCGACCGGCGGTTTCGCGAGCGCGACCGCCATGCGGTACAGCGACTGCAGCGCGAGCACCATGGCTCCCGCCGCCACCACCAACCCCCAGGTCGCAGCCTCCAGTCGTCCGCCGAGGGCAAACACCACCCCCACCAGCACCGCCGCGAGCACCAAGAGTCCGACCACCCAAAAGGTGGTCAGGCGCCCCGCGCCGGGGCTTTCGGGTCTAGCCGGTTTAGGCGACACCTTCGGCGTCCTCCTTGCGGGTGCCGATACAGATCACGCCCCCCGCCAGCATCACCGCGAACCCCAGCCACACCCAGTTCACCAGCGGGTTGAAGTACAGGTTGAGCCGCGTCCACCCGTCCGAGAGCTGGACATCGGCGATCGAGGCGTACACGTCTCCCTCGGGAGCGATGTACCGCGACGCCTCGGTCGTGGGCTGATCCTTGAGCTGGTAGTACCACCACTTGGCGGGCTCGAGCTCGGCCAGCAGCTCACCGTTTTCGTCGAGCACGCTCATGTGCACGGTGAGCATGTCCTTTTGCCAGTCTTGCGTGGCGAGGATGCCGTCGTGACGGATCTGGTGGTCGCCCAGCTCCACCACTTCGCCCGGATACATCACCAGCTTCTTCTCGAGCTTGTACGAGTTGCCCGCGAAGCCGAGGAACATCAGCACCACGCCCAGGTGCACGATGTAGCCGCCGTAGCGACGCCGTGCCTTGAGGATGAGGCCGATGAGCGCATCGAGGACGCTCTGCTTGCGGTGCTTCCGACGGACGCGAACGCCTCGGTAGTACTCCTGCACGATCGTCCAGAAGGTGAAGCCGCAAAGACCAAAGCACAGCAGGCCCTTGACCGAGACGAACTCCATCCCGCCCACGCAGCCCTCGCACACGCCGGCGACGTCTTCACCGCTGCGCACCAACGGCACCAAGATCGCGGCGGCGGACATCGACAGCACCCCGAAGCCCAACGGGCCGAGGAACTGCTTGATCAGAGCGTTGCCGGAGGTCTTTCGCCAAGCAACCAGCGGCCCCACCCCGGTGAGGAACAGCAACGCCAGCCCGATGGGCGACATGTAGTGGTTGTAGAAGCTGGGGCCGATGGTGATGCGGCCAACCAGCGCGGGCGCATCACTGTTGACCACGTGCACGACCGGCAACATCACGTTGTTGTAGAAGTTCCGGAAGCCCGGCATGTCGGTGAGCGTGGGAAAGATGACCACGATCGCGACGAACACCGAAGCGCCGAAGAACAACCAGTTGTTGAGCAGGAACGCGAACTCTCGCGACAGCACGCTCTCCAGCTCGTTGCGCGAGCGCAACAGCGGCCAGCGCCAGATCAGCAACACCGCGGACACCAAGACGATGGTGATCATCAGGCCGCCGAAGGCCCAGGCCAGCTCGGGCGACTCACCAAACGCGTGCACGCTCTGCACCACGCCGCTGCGGGTGAGATAGGTGCCGTAGATCGTCATGAAGAACGACGAGATCACCAGCACGAGGTTCCAGACCTTGAGCATGCCTCGACGCTCTTGAACCATCGCCGAGTGCAGGAATGCGGTGCACATCAGCCACGGCAGCAGCCCCGCATTCTCCACCGGATCCCAGGCCCAGTAGCCGCCCCAGCCCAGCTCCTCGTAGGCCCAAAGACCACCGAGCACCAAGCCGATGCTGAGGAACAACCACGAGAACAACACCCACCGTCGCACGCTGCGTTGCCACGACGAGTCGACCTGCCCCGTGACCAAGGCCGCCATCGCGAACGCGAACGGCACCGCCATCGACACCATGCCCAAGTACAGGCTCGGCGGATGGAAGATCATGTACGGGTTTTGCAGCAGCGGGTTCATGCCCTTGCCCTGCACTGGTGCACTCGACAGCAGGTAGGGCGAGAACGGGTTCTTCAGGTACAGCAGCAGCGCCGCGAAGAACCCGAGCACGATGGCCAAGGTCGCCACCGCGTGAGGGATGAGCACCCGGTGGCGCTGTCGGTTGGCCCGGATCGCCAGCGAGGAGAACAGGCTCAACAGCAGCACCCAGAACAACAGGCTGCCGTCGAGCGAGCCCCAAAATGCCGTGATCTTGTAGAAGACCGGCATCCCCGGGTGGCCGTTTTGTTGGACGTATTGGATGGAGTAGTCGCCCGCCAAGAAGGCGTACTCGAGCAGCATCGAGGCGAACAGCGCCACCCCGAAGATTCCGTGGATGCCCTGGACTGCGCCCTCGACCAGACGCTCGGACTTCCGCGCGGCGCCCAGGATGGCGAGCGCGGCCGTAGCCAAGGTCAGCAAGAACAGGACGAGAATTGCGATCGTGCCCAGCGTAGAGATCGTCATGCGGCCTCGCTCAAGTCTTGTTGGGGGTCTTTGCTGCGCCGGCGACCTTGGCCTCTTCCTCGTACTTCGAGGGGCACTTGGCCGACATCTCTTCGGACTCGAACGTATCGCCCGCGGAATTGAGGCGCCCGGTGAGGATGACCTCACCGCCCTCTTGGAACGTGTCGGGCGGGATGTCGGTGAAGTGCACCGCGAGCCGCTGCCCCTCGTGCTCGATCACGAAGCGGTAGTCCCCGGTGGTGCCCTTCTTGGCCTTGATCGTCCCTTCGACGACGGTGCCGTGAACCTTGAAGGTTCGGCCGGCGAAGTGGCCCGGGTCGGCGGTCACCTTCTCGACGTAGACGTACTCGAGCACGCCTTCGCCCGGGTCGAGGGCCACCATGATGCCGATCGCACCCGCGACGAGTATCCCCAGCCCAATCTTGGTCGTTGTTGTCAGTGCCATCCGTGCTCGTCCCCTCGTGTCGGTCCGGTCGTCGCCGACGCCTGCGGTGCCTTGTCCGCGGGCCGCACGACCGTCGGGCGAAATCCCGTCAGCCGCCGATGCTCACCATGGCCTTGGTCGGGCCACCGCTCCCATCCATGTTAAACCCATGCGCGTCCCGCTTGGTTCCGAGCACCGTTCGAACTACGTGCTCGAGTCGATCGGGGTCCTTGGACCTCAGTGCACTCCGAAGGTCTCCCGTGTCGTCACGGGCGAGGCAGGCATGGAGCTGTCCGGTCGCGGAGACGCGAAGCCGGTTACAGCTTTGGCAAAAGTTCTCGGTCATCGCAGCGATCGTGCCCAGTCGTCGGCCGTCGAAGGCGCCGCCCACGGCTCTCCAGTAGGTGGCCGGACCCGCTCCCGCGACGCCAGCACCGTCATCCGACTGCAACGCGATCCCCAGGCCCTCTGCTACACGTGCGCGGATCTGGGCCGCTAGCATCAACTCTCCGGGCACGAACAGCTCCCCCGAGGCCATCGGCATCAGCTCGATGAAGCGCGGCACGATGTCGCGCGACCAAGCCCAGCGCACGATCTGCGGCAACTCCTCGTCGTTGAAGCCGTCGAGCGCGACGACGTTGAGCTTGATCGGCGCCAGACCAGCGGCACGCGCGGCGTCCAGGCCCGCCGTGACCCGTGACAAATCGCCGCGGCGGGTGATCTGCGTGAACCGAGCCGGGTCGAGACTGTCGAGGCTGACCGTCAGCGAGCGCAGGCCGGCGCGCGCGAGCGGCTCGGCCAACGCCTCGAGGCGCTCGCCGTTGGTGGTCATCACCACCTCCAGCGTTCCTTGCGCGGTCGGGATGGCCGACAGCCGCCGTACCAAGTCCACCAAGCCGCGCCGGAGCGTGGGCTCGCCACCGGTCAGTCGCACCCGCTCCACGCCCCACTGCGCAAACGCCTCGCACAGCCGACCAACCTCTTCGAGCGACAACACGGCCGAGCGCGGGCCGTACTCGATCGGGCGCTGCGGCATGCAGTAGGTGCACCGATAGTTGCAGCGATCGGTCAACGATACCCGGAGGTACCGGACCGTCCGGGCTTGACTGTCGACGAGCGGGCCTCCACCTGGGCCGGGGTCGGCGGGCGGAACCCGCAGCTGAACGAGCGACACGGTTGGTGGGCTCCCTTGAGGAGGGTAGCTTGCCACACCGACCCGTCCGCAGCATTGCCGGTAGGCCCCCGAAACCGTGATTTAAGGGCGGTATAAGGCCCTCCTTCGAACGCCGGAACCGGGCCATGTGAGCCCAGCCTCTCCCGGCGCCCATCCGACGGCGCGGATGGCGCTAAAGATCGCGAGCCTCGGGGGGCGGCGCCCTCGACACCGTCCTATGCCGCGGGTCGGTCGAAGATCACCACGAGCTGCTCCATGCTCGCGACGAGGCTGCCGTCGGGTGCGTACAGCAGGGCCCGCGTGCCCGCGTAACCGTCCCGCGCATGCAGGGCCTCGGAGCCGAGCCACCACCACTGTTCGGGGTCGAAGACCGCAGGCACGTCGAAGAAGGTCGTCGTCCACGTCACCGAGGATGCGGGCCCCGGCCGCTTCATCAGCGGGACCACGGGGGCCGGCCACGCATCGAGCACGCCGAGCACCGCCGCGTGCCGGTCGGGGCCGGGATCGGTTCGGTGCCGACACCAGCCTCCCAAGCGCGGCTCGGTGCCGCCGCTGAACGGCATCGTGCCCTCGGTCCACCGGTACGCAAAGTGCTGCGTGAAGGTGGGGGTGAGGCCCTCGACGTACGGCATGTCGACCAAGCCGTCGGGGCCCGGGCGTTGCGGTCGCGTCGGTCCATCGACCGCGACCCCCGAGTCGCGCCCGTCGGCGAAGGTCGCCGTCACTTGGGCCGCGACACCGTCACCTTGCATGACGTCCACGCGAGCATGGGTGAGGAATCGACCGCGCCGCACCACCTGCCCCCGTGCCTCGATCGGCTGCTCGCCCACGGGGCCGAAGAAGCTGGTGTGCACCGATCGCGGCACGCGGTCGTCGGCGCACAGTCCCTTCAGCGCTCGCAGCCCGCCCGCCGCCACCAGTCCACCGTAGCTCCCGCGCCCTTGCATCCACGACTGCGGCACGGTGCCGTGCCAACGATCGGGCTGTCGTGCCTCCCAGCGGGTTGCGGCATCGAAACTGTCCACGCCACGCACATAGCACCGCGGTGGCGCCCAGACCAAGCACTTCCGCCGCCATGCCCTGCGCGCGTGCAGGCGGCTGCCTTCACCCCCAGGGCAAGCGTCGACCCACACGCTTGGCGAGCCCTTGCAGCACACGCTCCCCGCGATCGAGGATCTGGTCGCGCCGTCGCGGACGGACGTTGGAATCGAGGTGCACGCGGTCGAACATCGCGGCCAGCCCCGAGCGCTCCCCCGCTCGAAGCACGAGCTCGGCCGCCTGCGCATTGGCCTGCACTTGGGCGACCGAGCTCCCGCCGACGATGACCGCCGCGACGCCCGGCTGCGCCAACACCCAGGCCAGCGCGATCTGAGCCTCGGCCATCGCGTGGCGCCTCGCCAGCGGCAACAGCCCCTTCTCGAACGCCTCCTCGATCCGTCGCACGTTGGTCGGGTGAAAGGCCGCCACCCCACGCCGCCAGTCGCTCGCGGGCAGTGTCCGTCCCACCCTCGGTCGCGCCAGCAACCCCTGGGCCAGCGGGGAGTAGGCCAACAGGCCCGCGCCCACGGCCTGCGCCGCGGGGATCACGGTGCGCTCCACCTCGCGCTGCAGCAGGTTGTACTGCGACTGCACGCTCACCAGCGGCACGTCGCCCAGGGCTTGCTGGGCCTGCTCGATCTGCTCGGCCGAGTAGTTCGACACCCCGATGGTCTGGAGCTTGCCTTCGTCGCGCAGCCGCAACAGCTCGCCCATCGTGTCGGCGATGGGCACGTGCACGTCGGGGTGGTGGACCTGGCACAGGTCCAGGGCATCGATGCCCAGGTCGCGCAGGCTCTGCTCCACATCGCGACGTACGGACACCGGTCGGCTGTCGCAGCGGACGGCACGGGGCCCCGCCTCATCGTGGGCCGTGAACAACACATCGCCGTGCTCGTCGTCCCAGCGCAGGCCGACCTTGCTCAGCACCTGCACGCGCTCCCGCCGGTCGGCGATGGCCTCCCCCACCATCTTCTCGGACTCACCAAACTCGTACAGCGGCGCGGTGTCGATGCTGGTGATCCCCGCCTCGATCGCCGCGTGCAGCGTTCGAACGCGTGCGTCCCGTGGTCGACGACCAAACGCCATCGCGCCGTAGACGACCCGTGAGATCGACAGACCGCTGTTACCGAGGGATTGGTTTGGCATGGGCATCGCGTCGAGCCCGAACGATACGGGTACCCGTCGACACTGGCGAGACGCCGCCGACCACCACCGCGTGGGTGCGAAAATCGAGCGGTGCCTGGCGACGGGCCGCTAGCCTCGACTTTGGCGGTTTTCCACGCGCCATTACACCGCCCCCGACCGCTGCGGCAGTGTTTTCGCTCCTCGACGCATGACCCGATGCGCCTTCGAAGCGCAGCCTCGCCAGGGAGCTGCCGCTGACGGCGTTCTGGAAAACCGCCAAAGTCGAGGCTAGCGTGGGGTCACGATGGCGCTCGGGGTCATCCTTCACGCAACGCGGACCGCGTTCCTCGCCCACGCGGGGCCCTGGTTGCGCCGTCACGAACAACGGTGCTCGTTGCTTCTGGGCGTCGTCGAGCCGTCATCCCCGCAGACCCCCTTGCCGATCCTCGCGTCGGTCGTCGACGACGAGCAGATCGTGGCCGAGGCCGTGGCCGTGGCCGGGCGCAAGTTGATGACCAGCCACGGGCCACCCGCGGCCAAGGAGGCGCTGTGCCACAGGTTGCGCGAGCG
>JAHZJA010000363.1 GCA_022601155.1 Deltaproteobacteria bacterium
GGTTGGCGTTCCGGGTCGCGCTCTTCGTCGATCGCGGCTTGATGCGCGTTGCGAACCAGATTCATGAAGACCTGGCGCAGCTGGTTGGAGTCACCCTCGACCGGCATCGCCGTGCTGGGGAGCTGGGTCTCGATCTCGACTCCGGCCATCTCGAGTTCCTGAGCCATGAACTCCAGCAGATCGCCGATCTCCTCGCCAAGGTCGAAGCGCCGGAGGTCGGGCTTGGGTCGCCGCGCAAACGAGAGGTAGTCCTCGGTGATGGCGGTGAGACGGTCGACCTCTTTGGAGATGCGGGCCAGCAGGTGGCGGCTCTCGGGGCTGGCCTGCGACAGCTCGTCCTCGAGCAGCTCGGCGTTGAGCGCCACGCTCGACAGCGGGTTGCGGATCTCGTGGGTGATCTGAGCGGCGAGCTGCCCGGCCGCGGCCAACCGTTCGCCACGCAGCAATCGACGCTCACGTTCTTCGAGCGCCGCGGCCATGTGGTTGAACTCGCGAGCGAGCTGGCTGACCTCGTCTTCGCGACCGGGTCCCGATGGCGAGACCCGCTGCGACCAGTCGCCCCGGCCCAGCTTGCGCACGCCCTCGGTCAGTCGCCGCAGTGGTCTCAGGGTGAGGAACACGCCGATGGACGCGAGCACACCGAGCGCCGAGACCACGAACGTCAGCGCCAAGGTGAGCCCCTCCGCTCGGTCTTGCGCATCTTGGACCTCGCGGCGAAGCCGCTCGATCGCAGCACGACTGTCGTTGCCGAGATCTTTGAAGCTCTGCTCGATCTGCGTCTGGGTGCGGACGTCGGCGAGGATCTCGCGAGTGTCGAGCGTGGCCGGAAGCTCCGCGAGCGTCTGGAGTTCTTCGAGGGCCCGCCGCAACGCCCGAAGCTCCTCGAGGGGCTCGGCACCCCCAAGTCGATCGGGGTCGACGAGCGCGTCATCGATCGGCTCCCGAGCCTTCTCGATGTACTCGTTGCGCGTCATCAGCGCCTCGTGAAAGTCGACCTCGAAGGTCGGCTCCAGGAGGGTCGGTTCGCGCTGCCATGTCTCCACGTAGGCCCCGACGCGCGCAGCCTGAACATTCGCCTCCGCCAGCCCGCGGTTGAACACGACATACACTTCGACCAAGCGGTCGAAGCCTCGCTGGAGTGCACGTAACTGCGTCACCGCCACTACAGCCGAGGCCCCTGCGGCGATCAACACCACGACGACGAGCGCGGAGATCCGAGCCGCCACACTGTGTCGAAATCTCAGCCCGGACCCCGGCCTCGTGTCCTGCCCGGTGGGGCGTGGTGCCACGATCGACCCGTCGACGGCAGACTGCGCCGACTTTTGGCCCGGGCCCTGGGTCGGGCCCGTCACCGCGGCAATTTAGCCTTCCCAGCACCACGCCCGCCATGCCAACGTGATGGCCGCACTGGGGTGCTCCGTAGCCCCCCAACAAAGCCCGCGGCCGTGTGCCGCCCCACGCTCCATGATGCCGAGCCCGTCTGCACAACAGCACCCACGAGCCCTCCGACCTCGCTCTGCGGCCGGACGCGCACTGTGTTTGGGCCTCTCCGCCTCGTTCGCGACGATGACGTTCGCCGCGCCGACTTCGGCCCGGGCCGAGCGCGTGCCGCTGACATTGCTGCGTGCAGCGCCCGACGATGCCCCCGCCAGTGTGCTCGGGATCGATGCCAAGGAGACCAAGACCGGGCGAAACCTGACCCTGGCCCTCCGCAAGGCCTTCGCCAATCGCGGGCTCAGCGGCGGTGAAGAGATCACCCTCGACGAGATGCGCCTGACGATGGGCTGCACCAACGATGAGGCCAGCTGCTTGTCCGAGGGCGGCAAGATGCTCGGGGTTCGCCGGCTGGTGTTCGGTTATCTGACCGGCGCCAAGGGCAAGTACCAACTCGACATCCAGATCCTCGATGTGGAGACGGGGTCGTTCCAGGCGCAGGAGAGCATCGATCTCACCAAGGACCAGCTGTCGTCGGACAACATCGACGCGACGGCCACCGAGATCGTCAACCAGCTGCTCCCGCCCGAGGCATCCGACAGCGATCTGCCGCCGCGGCCCACCCCGCTGCCGGAGGTCGAGCCCGATCCTCCCCCGCCTGACGACGATCCCCCGCCCGAGGGCAGCATTTATTTTGGTCTGGAGGACCCCACCCCCCGGTGGAAGTGGGTCGGCTTTGGCACCACCCTCGGCCTGACGGCCCTGGCGGGCGGCGCGACGATCGGGATGGGTGTGTGGCTCTCGGGCGAAAGACGGAGCTTCCGCACCAGGCTGCTCGAGCTCGCCGAGGAGAGCCTCGTCGACGACAATCCCTACAACAACGTCGATCCGACGGCGCCGATGAGCATCAACCTGTGCGACAGCGCCGGGGAGGAACCGGTGGATTCGTCGGGTGCTCTCATCGGAGAGCCGGGCCAGGTCCGCAACGCCAAGATCGACAAGCTGTGCAACGACGCGCTCGACGTCAAGACGGCCCAGCTGGCCGCAGGGATCGGCACGGCGGTGTTCGGGGTGGCCATGCTGACGTTCACCGGCCTGTTGCTCATCCACAAGCGCAAGCCTGGTGCGAACGCAATGCTCGAGCGTCAGCTTCGCCTGGGCGTTGCACCGACCCGCCGCGGGCTCTCGTTCGGCGCCGGGATGCGCTTCTAGCTCGCCAACCATCGGGACCCTCCTGGCCCGGGCGCTCCCGCATCGGGCTCAGCGCCTGGACATGCGGAACGCCCTCCGAAGTTCGGTCGCCCGCCGACCGAGGTCGAACGAGCGCCACCTTCCTCGCCCGCCGTCGGCGTTTGCACGACTGCCCGCCGCCACACCTCGGTCGCCCGCCGACCGAGGTCGAACGAGCGCCACCTTTTCTCGCTCGCGGTCGGAGCCCGCGGGGTTGCACACCGTCCTCGCTGAACGGCCGCCACCACCTCTCGCCCGCCGTCGGCGTTTGCACGACTGCCCGCCGCCA
>JAHZJA010000364.1 GCA_022601155.1 Deltaproteobacteria bacterium
AGCGCATGCTCGAGCTCGGCCGGGAGCCACGGCGACTTGGTGGCGACCTCCGACAGGAACACGAGCACGACGTCGGCGCGCTCGAGCTTGCGGACGATGGCGGAGCTGAAGCTCTCGCCTGGGGCGAGGGTGTCGTCGCCCCAGACCTCATGGCCGATGGACTCCAGACCTTCGAGGATCGGACCCACCCGCTCGGCGTCGTGCTCGGCGTAGGAGGCGAAGATGTTCATGAGTCCGCCGCCGTCACCCGCTGCTGGACCTGGCCGTAGTAGTCGTCGATGTGCTGGGAGTCGACCACGTGGTGGATGTCGCCGACCAGCGACAGCACGCCCAGCTCTTGGAGCATGTCGAGCGTGGTTCCGCCGTACATGATGCCCACGATGCGAACGTCACAGCGCAGGGCAACCCCCATCTCGGCGAACAGCCACGCCCGCCGCAGGGCGGTGGGCGTGAGCAGGGCGACCAGCTCGTCGGCACGCTCCACCTCGGGCAGGATGCGGTCGCGGAAGCGCTCGCCATAGTGCAGGGCATCGCGGTCCAAAAAGACCTCGGCTCCCAACTCGGTGAGTCGATCGCGGATGGGGCCCACCACGATCCAGTCACTTTGCGAGTAGGAGATGAACATGCGATAGGTCATCGTGGGCGCCGAACAACGATAGCACCACCCGTTGCCGGACCGAGCGGCGGTCCAGCCGGTCAGGGGATTCCGGTGGCGACGATGGGGTGCTGTCGTGCAGTTTCCCATGGCACCTGCGGCCACCACACCGATGACGGTGGTGCGGCTTGGGGCTCGATGCTCTCGCCTGGTCGTGGCTGCAACAGCGTGACTCCGGCGGCTTCGGCCGCGAGCACCGTGCGCTCGATGGGCTCGGTCCAGGCGTGGTTGGCGAGGTCGAACAGGCCCCAGTGGATGGGCAGCATGGTTCCGCCTCGGACCATCTGATGGGCGGTGACGGCCTGCTCGGGGCCCAAGTGCCAGTCGGGCCAAGACTTGTCGTAGGCGCCGACTTCCAGCATCGCGAGGTCGAACGGCCCAAAGCGCTCGCCGATCTGTTCGAGGCCGGGGAACAGCCCGGTGTCCCCGGAGAAGAACACCCGGTGCTCGGGACCCACCAGGGCGTAGCTGGCCCACAGCGTCGCGTTCTGGTCGAGAATCCTCCGGCCCGAGGCGTGGCGCGAGGGGGTGCAGACGATCTCCAGACCACCCACCGTGGTGGTGTCCCACCAGTCCATCTCGACGATGCGGTCTGCGGGAACTCCCCAGTACTCCAGGTGCGCACCGACGCCGAGCGGGGCGATGAAGGGAACCTCCCAGTCGGCGATCGCGACGATGGTCGGGTAGTCGAGGTGGTCGTAGTGATCGTGCGAGAGCACCACGGCATCGACGGGCGGAAGCTCTTCGAGCGACAGCGGCGGCGCGTACCAGCGCTGGGGTCCGATCCAGGTCAGCGGCGAGGTTCGTTCACCCCACACCGGGTCGGTGAGGATGCGCTGACCATCGATCTCGAGCAGCACGGTGGAGTGTCCCAACCAGGTGACGCGCAGTCCGGTCGGAGGCGGGGTGTCGAAGCGCTCGGCATTGCCGGCGAGCACGGGGAGCGGCTCGGTCGGGCTGCTGTACTCGCTGCCGTTCATGCCCCGGCGCAGCCCACCCCACAGGTCGTTCCACAGCGGCTGCGGATTCTCGAACCCGTCGCCGTTCCACTGCGGAGAACTCTCCATGCGAGCCCTTCGGTCGCCGTCGGCACCCTTGCCAAAGGCGGTCCATCCGTCGACCACGACCACCAACACCACGGCCGCCACCAGGACGAACAGTCCGAGTGCGACCCGACGGACGATGCGCCAGACCGTCTTGCGCTTGGAACTGCTCACGCAACGGGTATAGCACCCGCTGTGCGACGAGCTGCTCGATTGGTGCTGCGCAGCGGCCTCCTGCGCGCGGCGGTCCGCTGGCCTCCTCGTTCGCGGGCCGATCGCTGCCAATCCCGTGACCGGGGTGGACGACCTTCCCGGCCCGCGTCGGCTCGTCTATTCTGGCCAACGCCGTGAGTGCTCCGCCCTCGACGCCCAAGACCCCCCGTGATCTACGGTGGGTGCAGGACGTCGATCGGTTCTTGGAGCGGATGAGCGTGCGGCTGCTGCTCAGCTTCGCGATCATCGTCAGCCTGCTGCCGTTTTCGTGGGCGGAGGGCCTGGACCCGCTGTTCTTCGCGTTGTTCGGCACCGAGTTCGTGTTGCGCCTGTTCGTGGTGTTCGGGCGACCGCGTGACCCCGACGAGGACGCCGGGAGCATCGTCGAGCGGCCGTCGGCGCCCCAGCGCTCGGGGCGGAGCCGTGGCGGCGCGATCTTCTTGCTCATCGTCGATCTGATCGCGCTGATCTCGTTCGTCAAGCTCCCGGTGGGGCCGGCGGGGGCACGATGGCTGCGGCTGTTCCGACTCACCCGCATGGTGCTGCTGGTCAGCTACTGGGCCCCCTTGGTGCTCGACCTGTGGTCGATTCTGTCGCGGCGCGAGCGAATGCGACAGATCGTGCTGATGGGCTTCGTGGTCATGGGCCTGTCGTTCGCGGGGGCGGTGGTGATGTTCCACCTCGCCGAGGGGCAGGCGATGCTCGTCGACGTCAACGGCGACGACGTCATCGATGGTGCCGATCGCGATTTTTCCAACCTCCTGTGGTGGGCGTTTCGGCAGGTCCAGGACCCGGGCAACATGCTGGCCTCGCCCATTGCCCTGCCGCTGGTCCTCATCAGCGTGGGGTTGACGGTCTTCGGCTTGTTCTTGGTCTCGTTCCTCATCGGTCTGGGGACCGATGTCGTGCACGAGCTGCTCCAGCTTTCGCGGCTGCGCCCGGCGGGGCTGCGCGGACACACGGTGATCGTGGGTCTCACCCCCTCGGCACCGCGGCTGCTGGCCGAGCTGATGCGGTACTACCGGAAGCTGCTGCCCACCGATGCCCGGGTGCTGTCGGCCTCGTGGTTCGGGGATCTGTGGCGCCGAGGGCTGCTGGGCCCTCGCTACCTCATTGCCGGGCGCGACGAGGAGCCGCCTGATTTTCTGCGGCAGCCCGAGCTGTCTCGCATCGTCTACCGAGAGCGCGCCGACAAGGCCGACTCGCTGCTGGTTCGGGCCGATCTCGTCCACGCCAAGCGCATCGTGCTGCTGGCCGATCCCCA
>JAHZJA010000365.1 GCA_022601155.1 Deltaproteobacteria bacterium
CCGGTGGGCGAGTTCAGCGAGGGGTTCGGCCTCGATCTCGCGTTCGTCCGATGGGCTGGCCGCTGGGTTCGCAACATGTTCCGTTGAGCCGCCGCGCTGTCGCTTGCCTTGCCCCAGCTGCGGCGCGTAGGTTCCCGCGCATGCTCGCCCGTCGTGCTCGCTCCTTCTTTACGGTGGCCTTGGCTTTGGCGCTACCTGCCGCCGGATGCTCCAAGTCCGAAGGCGCTGCCGAAGGCGCTTCCGATCCCGCGCCCGCGGAGGCAGACGCCAGTCCTGCCGACGACGCCAAGGAATCGGTTCCCGAGCAGACGCCGCCCAAGGTGCAGAAGCCTTCTGGCATCGGCATCACGCCCGATGGCAAGGGCGGGCCCGGTACGGTTGCCGACACGATCGCCGCGATGGTCGACGCCGACCCGGGCTATCCGATCGAGGTCGATCCGTTGCTCGACCTCGTGGCCGCCGACGCCGACATCTACTTCGTCATCCGTGACGTCGACGATCTGTTCTCCATTACCGACGCGATGATGGGACCGGTGGAGGCGCCGTTGCAGAAGCTCGCGAGCAAGCTCGCGGCAGCGGGGCAGGCCGGAGCCCCTGCCGAGGTCGACCAGGCCTACGATCGATACGCCAAGGTGCGCGAGGGCATTCGAAGCCCGCGGTTCGATCTGAGCAAGGGGATGGTGATCACCAGCCTAGAGACCACCGAGGATGTGGTGGTGATCCACGGCGGTACCGATCCCAAGGCGCTGCCCGACCTCCTGACGAGCATGGGGTCCGACGCCGCCGCCAAGATGACGTGTGCTCCGGTGACCCAGGCGGCGGGATACATCGCGTGTGCCAAGGGCTCCGAGCTGCTGGCCAAGTACGCTCCGGCCAAGACGGCCGCCAAGTTCCGCGCCGCCCTGTCCAAGCGAATGCCGGGGCACCCCATCGACACGGCCAACGTGCTGATGTGGCTCGACGATGATCCCAACGCCGCCGTCGCGATCGCGACTCCGCCTGGGCTGTTCCACGCCACGATGGGCGTCAGCCCCGCGCCCTCACCCGACGTGATGCGCTACATGGCCAAGGGCGACAGCCCGGGGCTGGCGATGGTTGCTCCGGGCAGTGCGTTCTACTGGGCCAACGTCAACATGACCGAGGCGAAGGCGGAGACGAAGGACCAGAACTTCTTCGTCAAGAACGTGGTCGGCAGCATGAGCGGCGAGTTCTTGTTCGGCAGCTTGGTGGGGACCGATGCCTTGTTCCTGGTCGCCGGTCTGGAGGATCCGGGCCCCGCAGAGGGCTTGATCGCGCTGGCCCTCACCCAGCTCGACAAGATCCCCAAGACGCTGCCCGATGGCACGAGTATCGAGGCGGCATCGGAGACGCTGGAGATCGCAGGGAAGTCGGTCCAGACCCTGCACATGACCATGAAGCCCACCGCTACCAACGCGGAGATGTTTCGGAAGATGGGCCTGGTCCCCGAGGCGTGGCTGTTTGCCGCCGGGGGCTACGGCGGCGCGGTGTTCGGGGGAGGCAAGGAAGCCGTGACCATGATCGGGACGCACGCGGGGGGTGGGCTCGCGGCCGATCTGGCGCAGCAGCTTCCCAAGCCCATGGCCAAGGGCCTGGTGGATGGCGAGCTGGCGTTCTCGATGCACCTGCCGTTCGACAGTCTTCAGAGCCCCAGTGTGACCGAGGCGTTCGATGCCGCGGCGAAGACGTTGCCCACCGATGACCTGCCGGCGGGGCTCACCCCTGCGATGATCATGGACATGACGCGAGCCTTCGCGGCACCGGTCTCGGGACTGTCGATGTGGATGCCGACGCCCAAGGACGCGATGGTCTTCCACTTCGCCGCCACGCTTCCGGCTGACTCGCGCACCGAGGAAGGCAAGGCCGTGCGCGCGGTGATCGATGCGGTCAATGGAGGCGCCGACTCGTCGTCGGCCTACCGCGAGCTGGCGGCTCGGTTCTCCAGCTCTGCGCGGGTGCTGAGCTACCAAGCTCGGTCTGGCGAGCGCCGCGATGGTGCGCTGTCGTCGGTCGCGGTGATCGGAGTCCTGGCCGCGATCGCGGTTCCGGCGGTGGCCAAGTACGTGGAGCGCTCCAAGGCCGCGGGGGCTGCCGTCGATCCGCCGCCGGGTGGCTGAGAGCACCCAGACCATGGACCGCAAGCCGACCGTCATCGTCGTGGGTGGAGGGACCATGGGTCTGGCGTCGGCGTGGGCGCTGGCGCGCCGCGGCGCCCAGGTCACCGTGCTCGAGCGCTTCGGCCACGTGCACGACCACGGCAGCCACGGCGGGCACACCCGCGCGATTCGACACGCGTACCACGAGGGATCGTCGTACGTATCGATGATCCAGCAGGCCGACCGCGAGTGGGTCGCGCTGGGTGAGCGAGCCGAGCAGTCGATCTTGATGCGCACGGGGGTGCTGCTGTTCGGCCCGCCCCAGGATGCCGAGCTGCGCAGCGCGTTCGAGACCTGTCGGTCGTGCGCGCTGCCCTACGAGCGGCTCGACGCCGAGGACATCCGCGCGCGCTGGCCGTTGGTGATGCCTGGACACTGGCAGGCATGCTTCGACCCTTCGGGCGGCTACCTCCGGGTGCGGGCTGGGATGGATGCGTTGGCGGCCGAGGCTCGGGCGGAGGGGGCTCGGCTGCGATACGGAGCCGAGGTGGCTGGTCTCGAGGTGGGGCCCCGTCCCGGCGTGCGACTGGTCGATGGCGAGCGCCTCGACGCCGATCATCTGGTGGTCGCGGCCGGCCCATGGCTGCCCTCGCTGTGCCCCACGCTGCTGCCTGGTGGGCTTCGCCGGTTACGGCGGATCTTGGCCTGGACCCGTCCGTCGGCACGGCACCACGCGGCGCTGTCCGCCTTGCCCGTGTGGGGGGTCTACTCGCCGCGCGGGTTCTTCTACGGCTTTCCCCACGGTGACGAGGGCACGACGGGCCTCAAGATCGCCCTCCACACGTCCGCCGATCAGCCCGCACTCGATCGACCCGTAGACCCCGAGCACCTCGACAGGCAGATTCACCCCGAGGATCTGGACCCGCTGCGCTGGGTCCTCGCCGAGCATCTCCCCGCGGGCCAGGGGCAGTTCGCGGCCACGCACGTGTGCATGTACACCTCGACTCCGGGCTGGGACTTCGTGCTCGACCGCTTGCCCTCCGAGCCCAACGTGGTGGTCGCGGGAGGGTTCTCCGGTCATGGCTTCAAGTTCGCTCCCGCGGTTGGCCTTCACGTGGCCGCGTTGGTGCTCGATGGGGCTGCGCCGCGGCCCGAGTTCGAGGTCGCGGCGCATCGGCCTCGGTGACCATCAGGCGGGAGGTCGGGCCGAAGGCGGGGGCGTGACGTGGAACGAGCCGCTGGTAGGAGCCATGACGCGACGCTGGGCTGCTGCGCGTGCCCGACGACGTCGCCACAAGCGACGCCCGATGAATGCGAGCGGTCCGAACACGAACATCAGCGGGAGCAGGGCACCCAGCGCGCGGATGAGCCCGGCGAGTCCACCAATCGCGAGACGACCCGCGTCATCGAGGGCACGATCCAAGCGGCTGCTGACCGTCTCGGCGTGGGCAGGGTTGACGCGGTGCGGCGCCTGTACGACCAAGGTGATCGTGGCCAGAGAGACCCGGTCGTCCATGCTACGCAGCGTGCCTTCGTAGCGCTCGATCTCGGTGCGCACCGTGGTCAGCTGGGCCTCTACGGCCAGTGCATCCTCGACCGACTCCACCCGACCGAGGATCGTCAGCAGTCGCTCTTCGAGCGCGCGTTGGCTGCGAAGCCGAGCGCCGATGTCGGCGTGCTGCTCGGTGATGTCTTCCCCGGTGATCGTCTCTTGCAGCAGATCGCCCTCCATCCGCAGGTCGGCGAGCACTCGCTCGAAGTGAATCGCCGGCACCCGCAACGACGCATCGATGCGGTGGATCTGCTCGCCCACGCCCTGGGTATCGCTCGATGCCACGAAGCCACCCACCTGCTCGGCGAGGCGCGCCGCGGCGGCGGCGACGTGATCGGGCGAGTCGGCGCGCAGCTCGAGCTGCGCATTGCGGATCACCAGTCGTTTCGAGCGCGGTGGTACGCTGGTGACGGGCGCGTCCTTGGTCGAGTCGGCCTTGGCGTCCATCGATACCGCGGTGGTGTGGATGCTGGGCGCCTCGGCGCTGTCCATACTCCGATCGCATGCGGTCAGCATGAGCAACACGACGGCAAATCCCCTGCGAATCGACATGAGTTCAGCCTGACCGCGGCGGCCAGGCCAGGGGTCATACCCACATCACGCCACCGTCATGGTTGTGTCACGAGCTACGGCCCGCTCGGCGGTATGATGCCGTCGATGTCGGTCAAGGTTCTCGTCGTTCAGGGCACCACCGCCCACAGCAGTCGTCTCGCATCGGTCGCTGCGATCGCAATCGATGCCGCGGAGCGCACGGGGGCCGAGGTACGGGTGTGGGATCTCGTCGATACCCCGTTGCCCGTGATGTCGCTGACCGATCCTCGGCAGCGTCGTCTCCCCGAGGTGCTGCAGGTGCGGGAAGCTGCGGCCACGGCCGACGGCTTCATCATCATCACGCCCGAGTACCACGGCAACATGAGCGGCGCGCTCAAGAACTGGTTCGACTTCTTGTACCTGGAGTTGGCGGGGAAGTTCGCGGGCGTGCTGGCCGTGACCGGTGGAGGCGGTGGCGACATGTCGATCACCTCGGTGAAGAACAGCTTCAATTGGTGCCACGGGTTCACGCTGCCCTTCCACGCCGCCGCACGCCCGGACGACTTCGACGGCAACCAGCTCATCAACACGCGAGTCATCGAGCGAGTGCGTCGTGTCAGCTCCGACGTCGTTCGCTATGCACCACTGATTCGACGGACGTTCGAGTCGGCACGGGCCGATGGCGAAGGGTGGAAGGCGGGCGTGGCTGGGATGCACAAGGGCAAGGACAGCTGAAACCAAGCGGCTTCGTAGCGGTACCCGCTTCGGTGGTGATCATCGCAGTTGGCCAGCCTACGCCTGTCGCAACCGCAGCAAATCATCGCGGATGGTAGCGGGCCGAATCCGCCTCCGCCCCGTATCGTGGGCCCTACCGTGGTGGACCAATCCGTGCAGTCGCAGCCGTCGTTGCCCGGAGTCGCCGACGATCCGGTGGCTTCGGCGGCCGGGCTCGCGCGACTTCAGCGGGCATTGTTCGGCCGACGACGGCAGCCTCCGCGGCTGGCCCGGTACCTGCTCCTGCAGCGGCTATCGGCAGGGGGCATGGGGGTGGTCTATCGCGCGTATGACCCCCAGCTGGACCGTCCCGTCGCGGTCAAGCTCATCGAGGCGGAGCCCGACGACGACCGGAGCATCGAACGCAGGCTGGCCGAAGCGCATGCTCTGGCGTCGCTGTCCCACCCTAATGTCGTGCGGATCTTCGACGTGGGGACCTACGATGCCGCCGAGGCCGAGTCCGATCCCGCAGTCGCGGCGCTGCTGCCCGGCGGCGGGATCTTCTTGGTGCTGGAGCTGGTCGAGGGTCCCACATTGGGACAGTGGGCACGCGAGCGGGCGACGGGTTGGCGGGCCATCCGCGATGCGTTCGTCGCCGCGGGCCGAGGGCTGGAGGCTGCGCACGCGGCGGGTCTGGTCCACCATGACTTCAAGCCAGACAACGCGGTGGTCGGCAACGATGGACGCGTTCGCGTGCTCGACTTCGGTCTGGCGCGGCAGGCCGAGACGACGCTGGTCGCGGGTGGGCCCCAGCCGGGGATCGACGACGCGGAGCGGATGGGCAGCGCGGAGCGAAGCAACGCCGATGCAACAGCGGTCGAGCTGCGCTCGGTGACCCGGGCGGGTGCCCACACGCGGGCCGCGGGGACGCCGGTCTACATGGCGCCCGAGCAACACGATGGCGGACCGACGGGGCCGGCCTCCGACCAGTTCGCGTTTTGTGTGGCGCTGTACGAAGCGCTGTGTCGCCGGGTGCCCTTTGCCGGAGACGACATCGCGAGCCTGGCCCGAAACAAGCGCCGCGGTGAGATCGACATGGCATCATCGGTTACCGGAGCTCCGTGGTGGCTGATGCGGGCGCTGCACCGTGGTCTGTCCGCCGATGCGGGCGCCCGGTGGCCGTCGATGGGCGCATTGCTGGGAGCACTTCGGCGCGATCGCATTCGCGGCCAGCGACGGCGATGGTCGCTGGCGATGGGGGCGACCGCAGTCCTGGCCGCCACCAGTACGGCGTGGGCCGTGCGAGCGCCCCACGCCGAAGACGCCTGTACCGACCCGCAGTCGGCCCTCGATGGAGCGTGGGACGACGACCGACGTCGACGGATCCGTGACGCATTCGAGGAGGTGCCACGGCCCTACACTGCCGCCACCCTGGCCAGCGTCGAGCGCGAGCTGGACGGCTACGGTGCGCGCTGGCGAGCCGGGTTCTCCGCGCTGTGTGAGCCGCCCGTGGGCGACCGCCCGACGACCGCGAGCCTCGGGGGCGACCCGCGGCTGCTGGAGCTGGCTCGCTACTGCATGATGCAGCGGCGCACGGAGCTGCAGGCATTGGTGGAGTCGTTGGCTGAGGCCGACACCGCCACGGTCGAACATGCGGTGACGATCGTGGGTCGACTGCGGCCCGTCGACAGCTGCACCAACCCCGCGACCTTGCGGATGGCCGAGCAGCTCCCCGGCGATCCCGTCAGACGGGAGGCGGTGGAGCAGGCCTACGCCGAGCTCATTCGGGTGGGAGCGCTGAGGATCGCGGGGCACGAGGCGGCCGCAGTGGCGTTAGCCGAGTCGGTCCGAGACCAGGCCCAAGCCCTGGACTACCCCCCGCTGGAGGCAGAGGTGCTTCGCCATCTGGCCCAAGCCCGCATCGATGCGGGGGACCAACGGCGAGGGCTGCAGCTGCTGCGGGATGCGATCGCGGCCGGCATTCGCACCAACAACCACCGCAGTGCGGCCAGGAGCTGGATGGAGCTGTTGTTCGAGACCACGCGCACCGGCGAGGGCCCGGCGGTCGCGTTCGAGCTGGAATCGGTGGTGGACCAGGCCGTCGAGCGAACCGGGGACGATGCGCTCGCGTTGCCGTGGCTCAACAACCTGGGCGGGGCCTATCTGACCTCGGGCGATGTCGACAACGGCGAGCGGGTACTTCGCCAAGCCGAGGCGCTGCTCGACACCCAGCCCGATCCCCGTGGTCACCTGCGGGTGCTGGGCAACCTGGCGACCATTCCGCTGCGACGGCTGCAGTGGAGCGAGGCCGAGGAGCGGCTGCTCGAGGTGCTGGCGCTCCAAGAGCAGCTGTACGGGCCCGGTCACCCCGACCTGGCCCTGACCCTGCAAAACCTCGGGTGGTCGGCGCTGCAGCGCGGTGAAGCGACCGCAGCCATAGACTACGCCGAGCGCCTCGTTGCGGTGCTGGATCCGATCTGGGGCGATCACCCGAGCGTGGCGCGGGGACTGGCGCTGGTGGCCGAAGGGCTCTACATGCAAGGCGATGTGGCGGGGGCTCGGGCCAAGGCCGAGATGTCGCTGGCGATGCTCGAGCGGCTCGGTGGTCAGCGGGACGCCGCACGCCCTGCGCTCCACCTGCTGGCCGACCTCGAGCAGAGCAGCGGTCGATACGAGGCCGCGCGACGCTATCGCCTGGAGATCCAGGCCCTCGAGGAGCGTGCGCGTGGCCCCGAGCATCCCGACAACTGGGTCAGCCGTGCGCACCTGTCCACCCTCGATGCGCTCACCGGTCGTACGGCCGTGGCGCGGGCACGGCTGGCCAAGGTGTCGGCCTGGTTCTCCGACGGGCAGCACGAAGTCCACGACGACTATCGGTGCTGGATCGCATCGCAGATCGGGCTCACCCACGCGGCCTTGGGCGATGTCGACACGGCCCTGGTACGCCTGCGGGATGGGGTCGCGTGTGCACAGCAGGCCTCGCTGCCCGCCAGCTTCGTCGCCCAGATGCGGTTCGACCTGGCCGGGGTTCTGGTCGCCCGCGACCCCGTCGAGGCGGTAGCGATGGCCCGGGACGCGCTCCGCGAGGTCCCCGTGGCGGCGCGCCCTCAGATCGAGGCCTGGGTGGCTGCACAGGAGGGCTCGTGACCGACAGCACCAGCGGGCACCCGACACCACTGGCCCCGCGCCGCGACGGCCCGGTCCAAACCGGTGCAGAGACAGCCCTGGGCACGACGTCTCGGCCGGCACCAGGGCGTCAGCGATACGAGCGGATCGATCGCTACGTCGTGCTGGGGTCGCTGGGGACCGGAGGCATGGGAACGGTCTATGGAGCCTATGATCCCGTGCTGCGTCGTCGGGTGGCGATCAAGGTCATCCACGACACCCAGCGGGGCGACGATGAGGCGCAGGCGCGGCTGCTGCGAGAGGCCCGGGCGATGGCTCGGCTGTCGCATCCCAACGTGATCCCGGTCTACGACGCGGGCATCGACCACGGGCAGGTGTTCATCACGATGGAGCAGGTCGACGGCCAGACCCTGCGCCGGTACCTGTCGCGGACCCGGCGATGGCGCGAGGTCGTGGACGTGTTTCAGGCGGCGGCGCGTGGCTTGGCTGGCGCCCACGCGGCGGATCTGGTGCATCGAGACTTCAAGCCCGACAACGTGATCATCGCTCGCGATGGTCGGGTGTTGGTGCTCGACTTCGGTGTCGTGGCTTCGTGGCCTGCATCGGAGGTCTCCCGCGAGGTGCGACAGCTGTACGACGTGCCCGCGGAGGGCGAAGGCACCGGTCTGACGCTGTCGGGGCGGGCGGTCGGTACGCCCGCGTACATGGCTCCCGAGCAGCACGAAGCCGGATTCGTCGACGGTCGCGCCGACCAATACGCACTGTGTGTGGCGTTGTTCGAAGGCCTGCACGGCACCCGGCCCTTTGCTGCGCGCAGCGTGGTGGAGCTGGCCGAGCAAAAACGCGACGAGGACTTCGTGGAGGTCTCGCGCGGCGATGTGCCCCGAGGTCTCGATGCGGTGATTCGTCGCGGCCTGGCGTACGAACCATCCGACCGCTGGCCGTCGATCGCCGCGCTGTCATCGGCGATCGACGCGGTGATCTCGGTGCGACGACGTCGACGTGGAAGCGCAGCGATGGGGGTGCTCGTCGCGGGGCTGGTGACGGGGCTGGTGTGGCCTCGGCCGCGTCCGTGCGCATCGATCGAGGCGCCAGTGCTCACGCGGGACGCGAGCCCGGCGTTGGTGCAACGGGGCGAGCAGTGGCGCGCGCAGCAAGTGATGGCGTGCGAGGCTGGAGGCGATCCCGCGCTGGCGGCACGTCGGGCCTGGTGCCTCGAGGAGCAGCGCGCAGAGCTGGTGGCGACCGCATCCCATGGGTCCACCGTCCCGGGGTGGCTCCGGTCTCCGGCCGGGTGTGCCGACGCCAGCCGGTTGTTGGCATGGTCCCAGTCCCCGCCCGCAGATCCAGGCCCGGTGCTCGATGTGCGGCGGGCCTTGGTCGCCGCGCGCATCGAGGGCGCGGATCGGCCTGCCTTGGACGCACTGGTCGCCGCGGCGGAAGCCACGGGCGATCGTCGGCTGTACGCGGAGGCCCAGCTCGTGGTGGCGGAGCACGATCCCGCCGTGGGTCCCACCGAGTCCTTCGTGGCGGCGGCCGCCGCAATGCGGGCGGGCGATGCCGAGCTGGAGGCTCGGGCTTGGGTCGTGGCCCTCGAACGGATGGGGACCGATCCGGCGCGTAGCGAGCAGGTGAGGGGCTGGAGCTCGGTCGTCGAGGCGCTCATCGAGCGTGGCGGCGACGATGTCGGGCTGCATGCGCGGTGGGCTCTGGCCCTGGCCGCGTGTTCGAAGGCCCCCGCGCGGCTGCCCGATGCACGGGCGGCGCTCCTGCGAGTGCAGCGCCATCCGGCCTACGCCTCGGTGGCTCCCAAGCTGCGGCACAGAGTGGAGGCGGCGCTGTCGAGCTCTACGGCGGAGCGCTGATGGTCAGCGCGCCGCGACGCCGACGAGCCGATCGTGGGTGGTCGAGCGGTAGACGAAGTGTCCAGGGTTGGTCTGGAGCGTCCACACGGGCGTCGCGTCGCCCTCGGCGGCCAGCTCGCGAATGCGGGCAAAGGGCACGAGCTCGGCCTCCTTCGCCACGATGAACGAGTCGACCACCTGCAGTCGGTCGCGCCCAATGTAGTCGGCGTCGCCGGCCAGGGCCGAGTTGAACGGAGCGACGCTGCCTTCGTCACTCCACACCTCGGAGGCCACGCCCATGTCATCGTCGATGGTGTACCGAACGGCCCGCGAAAACTCCTGGTCGTCGGGGAGGTCGGGGTCGCCCACGCCGTTGTCGTACAGCAACAGGCTGCCGTCGGGCTGCCACTGCGGCGAGTGCTGATGGAAGAACCACCGCCCCTGGTCGAGCGTGAAGTCCCCCTCGGGTCCCAGCCGCCACACCAGCTCGCCCGTGGCGTGGTCGATGCGAAGGATCCAGTCCTGGTGGCGCAGCGAGACCAGCACGGTGTCGGTGTCGGGCTCGTAGACCATGCCGTTGGCGTGGGTCCAGTCCTGCGCCACCTGTCCCGTGGCGGGGTCGAAGATCGGGATCTGGAATCCATCCCGCACGCGCAGGGGGTCGAGGTGATCGAAGCTGTTCCACTCCCACACGATCTCGCCCTCGGGGGTGATCTCGAGCACCGTGTCACCCGCCACGTGCACCGTGCCGTCCTCGGGATAGTCGATGTCCTCGAACGCCAAGCCCAGGGTCAGTAGGTTGCCGTTGGGCAGCAGCATCACCTCGTGATGGACGGAGGGGATGCCGAGCGACTCGGCAGACAGCTCCCAGACGATCTCGCCCAGCTCATCCCGCCGCCAGATACCGTTGTCGACGAGGTAGAGCACACTGCCGTCGTCGAGAAGCTTGGCGGCCGCCCAGATCGCGTCGGCGTTGGTCGTCTTGGTCACCGCGCCGAGGTACCAGCGGGTGATCCCGGCGGTGTCGACCATGAACAAACCCGTCGCGCCCGTGATGGGGAACGGCGCTTGGTCGAACAGGCGGTAGTGCGGCAGCGGATCGATGCCCGTGGTTTCAATCGAGAACGCGGCCTGGAATCCCGGCAGTGCGGCGGGTAGGTCGATGTCCACCGTGTCGCCCACCTCGTCGTTCTCGGTGCTGACCGTGTAGTCGATCGCGTGGGTCGTCGCGGGCAGCATGCCCCGCAGGCGAAATCGAAGGGTCCCTTTTTCGGACGGCTGGGACGCGATGACGACGCCGGGATCGGGATGGCTGACCGTCGCCGATGCGGGCTGCGACACGTGCAAAACCAGGTCGGCGACCATGGGCTGGGCGGGGTAGGTGACCACCTCGTGCTCCACTGACAACGGTGTGCCCGTGGTGGAGGTGGAGTCGGCGTCGGTATCGACGGGGTTGGTCGTCGCGGGTTCGGCCGTCGAGTCACCGGTTTGCGCGCTCGCAGTGTCACCGCTGCTACCGTCGTTGCCCGACGGCAGATCGTCGCCACAGGCGGTCAGCAACAGCAGCAACGGCCAGGGGCAGGGGCATGACGCTTGCATCGCGGTTGCATCGTGACACTGGCAGGGGGTCGGGGTCGACCGGGGATCGCTCACGGATCTGTCGCGCGTCCAGCGACCTGCCCACGCAGTGGGGGTACCATGGCCGCCCCGGTTTCCCACCGCATGGCCTCTTCATCGCCGAGCCCGCTGTCGGGCATGGTCCTCGACCAGCGCTATCGGATCTTGCACGAGCTCAAGGCAGGAGGGATGGGCACGGTCTACGAGGCCGAGCAGATCCGGCTGGGCAAGCGCGTGGCGATCAAGGTGCTGCGGCCCCAGGTCAACGAAGACGCCGCGCTGCGAAGATTCGAGCGCGAGGCTCGCCTGGCCTCCCGCATCCGCCACCGCAACGTGGTGTCGATGATCGACTTCGGGATCGAGGACAACACGGCGTACTACGTGATGGAGCTGCTCGAGGGCCGCGACCTCGCGGCGCTGTTGCTCGATCGCAAGGCGCTGTCGTGGCAAGACGCTCGGCCCATCGTGCTGCAGATCGCCCGGGCGCTCCGCGCCGCGCATCGTCACGGGATCGTCCACCGCGACGTCAAGCCGGCCAACTGTTTCATCATCGAGCCCGAGGACGACGATGAGGCCGAGCTGGTCAAGGTGCTCGACTTCGGGATCGCCAAGATCGATCCCAACCTGGGCAGCGACGGAGGCCTCACCCGTACGTCGGAGCTGGTGGGGACGGTGGCCTATATGTCGCCCGAGCAGGCGCAGAGCCAGCCGGTCGATCCCCGCAGCGATGTCTACTCGCTGGGCGTGCTGATCTACCAGACGCTCACGGGGCAGCTGCCGTTCCGCGATGACAACGCCTTCAACGTGTTGCTGGCCCACGTGCGGGAGCAGCCTCGTCCGCCGCGAACCCTGGTGCCTTCGATTCCCGAGCCCATCGACTCGGCCGTGATGAAGGCGCTGAGCAAGGAGTCCGCGCACCGCTTCGCCACGATGGACGCGTTTCGCGATGCGCTCATCGATGTCCCGGCTGCGGCGATGGGCTCGACGACGGCGATCTTTGCTGCGCCCGTGCTGGGAAGCTTCGAGTCTTCCGACGAGCCCGGCGCGTGGCCCGAGGACCTGCCGCCTACCGCCATTCTCGGCGAGGCGGCCCCCGGGGTCGTCGTGGAGGGGAACACCACGATCGCCCGGGTGCCGCAGGGCAACGAGGGCGTCGCCGACGTCTCGGGTCTCCACGGGCCGGCATCGGGCCCCAGCGCGGTCATCGTGGGGGCTGAAGGCGGGCCGCCCTCCGGGGTCAGCGCGACCGTCCCGGCACCGAAGCTGCAGCGCATCACGACCACGGGGACCCACGCGCGACCTCGGATTGGCTCGCGCACGGTGGTGTTGTGGGGCGTGTTTGGTGGGGCAATGGCCCTGCTGGTGGGGGCCACGCTGGGCATGTGGCTGGCCACACGAGGCTCGACCGAGCCCGAGGACAGCGCCAGCAGCCGTGCGGCTGTGGTGACGGACCGCCCGCCCGACGACCCGCCGGGCACGGCTGCAACGAAGGCCAAGGCCGAGGGTGCAGACAATGCAGACAATGGCGGTGCGCCAGAGGGCTTGCCCGTAGAGACAGCCCCATCCCCCGAAGCCGACGCGGTGGTTGCCGACGAGCCTGGTGAGGTGGTCCCCGACGAGCCCGGCTCGGCGGAGCAAGACACGGCGGAGCAGGACACGGCCGAAGACGAGCCGAGCCCGCCGCCAAAGCCCGCGACCAAGCCAAAATCTTCCACGTCGAGCAAGGGCAGGGAGACGGACGCCTCGGTCAAGTCCAAGCTTCGTCGCCGCGTGAAGAAGTCGTGCGGGGCCAAGGCCAGCCCTGGTGTCACGATTCGGGTAAGCCTGGTCATCAATGAAACAGGCGCCGTCACGCTGCCGCGCGTGCAGCCTCCACACCAGACCAGCGAATTGGGTCGATGTGCCCGATCGGAGATGAGCGGGGCTCGATTCCCCGCAACGGGCCATCGCCGGGTGGTTTCGATGGCGGTGGACCTGTGAGGCTCGAGGGCTGATACGATCCCGCGCCGTGGGCCTCCCTGCGTCGATCCTGCGGACGGTCATGGCGATGGCCATGGGGACCGCGTCGTTCGGTGCAGACGCCAACGCCTCTCCCTGGTCGGTTCGGTCGATCGCCGTCGCAGCACCCTCGTCCGACGAGCTGCTCCAGCAGTCGATCGATGCCTACGACGCGGGCAAGTACCGCGACGCGGCCGAGCTTGCCGATGCGTCGTATCGGGCGCTGCCGCTCGAGGGCCGAGCGTCGCCCTACGGGGAGAACGTGGTGTTCCAGGCCACCACGGCATACCGCGAGGCGTGGCTCATCGAAGACGATGCGACGTTGCTTCAGGCGGGATCGGACCTCCTGCAGCAGCACGTCGACGACTACACCGAGCACGGACGGCATCCGGCGCCCAGCAACGTCACCCAGGAGCTGGTTCGGTGGGAGCGGATGACCGAGCGCTGTCGTCAGCCCGAAGGTCGCGAGGCCGACATCTCCGCCCCGTTGGTGGCGACCGCCGACGGCCCGATCTCGGTCGAGACGGAACGGCCACGGCTTCGTGCCGGGCAGGCGGCGGTGGTGGGCGGCGCCGGGCTGGCCCTCGGTGCCGGTCTGCTGTCCGCGTTCGTATTCGGCCTGGGCCCCGCCAATGATCCGCCGACCGGAGCGTTCTCCGTGCGGATCTCCACCGCGCATCTCGTTCCGGCGATCCCGATGGCGTTGGTCGGGGGGATCGTCGGGGCATTGGGTACGCACGCGCTGGTCGATCGACCGTACATCGCGGCGCCGCAAAAACTGGGGATCGCGCTGACGGTGGTGGGTGGGCTCGGTGTGGCGACCGGAGTCGCGCTGTTGGCCGCGGGCGCTGCCGCGTGGCCGCGCACCGACGACGATGCGGAATTCGATCTGGTGGCGGGCAAGCGCTCGGTGGACCTGCGCAGTGCCGGACTCGCGGTGAGCCTGTCCTCCCTGGGCGTGCTGGGCCCGGGCATCGGAGCGCTCATCGCCGCTCGGGCCCGCCGCAAACGCGGTCGCTCGGGCGCACGTTCGAAGCGGTAGACGCTCGCCGCTCCGCTAGAAGTTGGTCACGGCGAGCACGAGATCGTAGCTGGCCGAAAAAGACTCTCCGCGAGTCTCGACCGTGGTGGTCAGCACCACGACGACTCCGTCGGCATCGGTCAGGACGACCGATTCGTCGTATCCCACGGGAAGGTCGTTGATCGTGAGCTGATCGTCTTCGTTGCACTCGAACGGAAGCAGCTCGCCGAAGTACCGCACGTTGGCCAGCACCTCGTTGGTGTCGGCGACCTCGACCGTCAAGCCGAGCGAGTCGATCGCATCGGCCGAGACGCCCTCGAGCACCAGATCGATCTCGGAGAACACACCACCTTGGGGCGGCGGAAAGATCTCGAGCCCATCCCCACCAACCAGCTCGCGCGTGCCATCGCGGGTCAGCGCCGTCACCACGACATCGCCACCCCCCGCACAGGGCCCGGGCGGGGGATCGGACGGGCACCCCGACCCGATGATGAGGGCCACGACCGACAGTCCGACACAGAACGCGGGGTGGGTGGTGTGCATGGCTCAGTCCTTCGTTCCAACCGCCAGGCGCCCGGACACCAGTGACTGTCGCACGAAATCCAGCACGCCTGGCTGCACCTCCGCAGGCTCGGCCTCGCAGGCCGTGGCGTAGCGGTCGACGACCGCCTGGACCGTCCCCGGTTCGCGCAACATGTCCACCAGCAGTGCCGCCGCTTCGCTCAGCTGTTGGGCTCCACCGCGCCCGGCCGGAAGTCGCAGCTCGAAATGGGCGCCGCCACCGTCGAGGGCTTGCTCTTGGACGATGGACGCGCCCTCGGGCAGTCGAATCTCGGTGTCGAGCAGTCCCTGCTCGGACTGGGACGCCACCGTGATCGCCTCCCACGTGCGGGTGATCGTCTCGGCGTCGACGCCCGACAGCGAGCCGCGCTCGATCGTCACCGACAAGCCGGGGGCGTCCGAGACCTGCCGAATGACGGCCAGCGCGTGGTCGCACTGGTCGATGCCCTGGGCATGCAGGTGCTCGCGGTAGCGGGTGACGGACTGGGCGTACGCATCGCCCAGCGCGGGATGACTGCTCGCCGCGTAGCCGATGGCCTGAATGTTGGGCGAGTTGCCGGGCATGACGAACAGCACCTGCTGCAGATCGTCCTTGCCGTGGGCCTGCTCGAGGCGGCGCCAGAGAGGCGCCTGCTCACGGATCGGGCTGTCGAACAGCAGCCGAGCCTCACCGCCAGGGGCGAGGATCTCGGGCAGCTCGGACACCAAGCGCATCGTCAGCTCGTCGCCCATCGCCCCGCCGTGCAAGTAGGTCGTGGCGTCGACGGCGGGCGGCTTGACGACGAAGGGCGGCTGCGCGAGCACCAGATCGAATCGTCGCCCGGCGACGGGCGCGGTCAGGTCCCCCGTGTGCAACTCGAGCGACAGCCCGTTGAGCCTGGCATTGATCTGGCTCCACTGAGCGGCGCGCGGATGGAGGTCCACGCCGACCACCTCGCGGGCGCCTCGGGCCGCGGCCACCAACGCCAGCGACCCGGCCCCACAACCCACGTCGAGCACGCTGACGCCGTCACAGTCGCCGATCGTGCGCGCCAGCTCATCGGTCGTGGCTCCCGGCCCCATCACCGGGTCGGTGCCGTGCATGTCGTCAGACGCGACCCACAGTCCCGCAAAGGGCACCATCCGAAGCCCGCCGCGCCATCCCTCGCCTGACCGCCGCAGCGCACCCACGGCCTCCAGCGGCTCGACGATTCCATCCAGCGCAGTCCGTACCGCGTCGTCGTCGACGTGATCGCCGTAGGCCCACAGCCTGGCGATCACGGCGGCCGGTCGCGACTGCTGCCGGAGCCACCAGTGCACCACGGGCAGTCGAACGGCGTCG
>JAHZJA010000366.1 GCA_022601155.1 Deltaproteobacteria bacterium
GGCCGACAGAAGACGCCCCTTGGCCTTCCACTGCTTGGCCAGCTTGGTGGCCTCCTTGCGGATCGCCGCCGTGAAGACCCGACGCCCATCAGCGCCTCGTGCCACCTCGTCGATCCTCGCCCGCAGTTGTTCGATCTGTTCATGCATGACCCAGAGCGTTGCTGCTGGCGGCACACGGCGTCAGACGGGGCGCGGCGAGGACGTACAATGTAAGGGTCGCTGCGAGATGGTCTTTCCACGCGGAGAGCACCTCGGAGGGCACGACCGACCAGAGCGCGGGGCCGGGACGTTGCACCTGCTGATCGACGGCGGTCATCAGCTGAGCCGGGCCCGGATAGAAATCGCCGATGTCCTGGTGCACGGCAAGGGAGCTGCCCGTTCGTGATGACTTCTTGTGCCAGAACGCTTGCGTCACACTGTTGATTTGTTGCGAGCCCGGGATGAAGCCCAAGCCCTCCCCTCCATCGTGCGACGCCAGCATCCAGCCCGTGTCCAGCTCGAGGAGTCGAGGAGTGTTCCCAACGCGCGGTGCAAACAGCCGCGTCCAGTCGCCGGTTGTCAGCGCAGGCAAGAGCTGCGCGTTCATCACGTACTCTTCGTGGTTGCGGCTGTACTCCTCCGGCGGGGGAAGGATCTCCCGGGCCTCGTCCTGCTTCTTCTTCGACAAGGCCCGAAGCATGAGCGCCATGGAGCCGATGGCGCTGGCTATCGATCCCACCACGGGCACGGCCGAGAGCGCCTCGACGGCGATGGCGATGGCGGCGGTGGTCAGCGACTCGACGAGCTGGTCGATGTTCTGTGGCGGCTGCAGGGCGAGGGGGCCCAGTGCCTTGCCTATCGTCGACAGCGCGCCCGCGGGAAGACCCAGGGAGCCTGTGCCTTGGTGGAAGATCGCAACGCGTTCTGCGGCAGCCCACGCTCGAGCGCCGATCATTGCGTTGGAATCGAATCCGGCGATGCGTGGCCCCATATCGGCCCACAGCGATCGGTCGCCTCGGGCAGCATCGAGCAACGCTGGGGAGATCACACGGGAAGTCCAAGCATCGTCGACGCCCGTCCACAGAGGATCTTCGGAATCGAGCTTCATCGCGGGCCTCGTTTGGGAGATGGCGCGAGCGTGGCGGCCTTGGCCTCGGCGGACTTGGCTGCGCGTTGTTTCTTGATGGCGACAGCCTCCCGTCGCTGCCAGCGCGTGATCGCGCGGCGCAATTCGGTGCGAGCGCGTTGCTCGTCGCGGAGTTTCTGCCTGTGCTCGCCCTTGGCCAGTCGCACCTGGCATCGGGCGTCAGTGACCCTGCGACGCGCACGTTGACGATCGATGGGCTTGGCGTCGGCGCTTCGCTTGGTGGTCTGGGCGTCACGTTGGGCCACGGCGAGCTCCCGTTCACGCTCGCGGACGCTTTGCACAGCCTTGTTGACGTTCTCCTTCGCGGTCTCAACGCGAACGCGGTAGGGCGCCAGATCAATGGAGTTGACCTCCTGCGTCACGACGGCAGCCGAGCAGGCGAGACGTTTTGCACGTCGCTGTGCGTCCCGGTACTTCCGTTCGCGCTCGGTCGCTCTCCGCCGCTGAGCAGTTGGAGGCTTGGGTGACCGCGTCCGTGCAGCTTTCGGGGTGCGAGGCTTCGTGGACTTCTTCGCAGGCTTTGCTGCCCTACTGGAACAGCAAGCCTTCGCCGACGCAGTAGACGACCGCCGAGCATCGTCCTCCCCACCCGAGGTGTCGGGAAAGCCAGGCACCGCACGCTTGCTATCGTCGGCGGCCCAGTCGGGGTCGTACGCGCCTTCGCAGGACCGCCGGAGTTGCGCCAGCTCGCCAGCCACCGCCGGGTAGTTGCACAGGTACCCCGCCGTCTTGGGGTCGGGCTCACACGCGTAGTCGGGGATCTGGGCAGGGTCCTTCACCCACGCCGACCACTGCCGAATCCGTCGCGCGATGGTGCGCCGTAGCTCGTCGGGCAAGCAGGCCTTGGCGCGAGCGTAGGCGTCGCGCAGCTGCCCAAGCTGCTCGTCGATCTCCTTGGCGCTCTCCTGCTGGCGTACGGACTCCCGTTGGGCAGGGGTCATTGCGTCGAGGTCCTCGACCCCTACGGTTCCCGTGAACGGCCGCCAGTACAGGCCGGGCTGGCCGGGGCCCGACGTAGGGGCCTCGTAGTCGCGCTGGAGTGCTTCGCCCAGGCGGTCGAGCTCGACCCACGGCACGGCATCCCACCGACGGCCCTTCGCGCGCCCGAGAACGTACGCGATGGCCTGCCGAATGGCTTTGGCGGCGTGCCGTTCCCCGAGGATGCGCTTGCCCGTGGCCGTCTTGGACAGCGTGCGGTGGCCCCGACCGACGGCCACCTCGATGCCATCCATCCAGTCACGCAGTCCGTCCCACGGATCACGAACGTGATCGAAGAAGTCTTCGTTGTTGTCGTAGAAGGTCTTCGCAGCCTTGGCTGCCGAGTCGAACGTCTTGCGCTGGCCGATGCGAGCGCGCCGCTTCTTGGAGGTCTTCTTCTTGGCAGCGCGGGCGGCCTTCTTGGCGCGGGCCTGGCCGGGATAGTCGGCGGGGCTGTCGGTGTCGTACCGGTAGCGACGCCGCCGTGGGTCGGCACCCGTGCCGTGGCCAACGAGGTCCTCCTCATCGATCGGCACGACCTCGCCGTCGATGTCCGCCACAATACGTCCGGTCGAGCGCGTGCCGGGCTCGGAGGGTGCCGTGGGTTCACCGGTCGCGACATCGACGTACTCGAGCCGTGCCATCGGAGCCGGGGACGAGTCCGGCGCCTCGCCTGTAGGAGCGGGCTCCGGGGCTCTGTCGGCCAGCACCGGAGCCGCATCGAACAACGGAGCCGCATCATCGACCGGCCCACGCTTGGCTCTGCGCTCCGCGAGCTCGTCGGCACGGCGCTGCTCCATGACCTCACGGTCGGGCTTGCCCATGTCGAACAGCGGCGGTTGGGTAGACGTGGGGACCTGGACCCGCTGCCCATCACCCTTCGGAGACACCAGCGCGAATCCCTCCTGGTCGGTCGTCCACAAGTTGCCCGGACTCGGCTCCTCGGAAGCTGGGCTTGGCAATGCCGGCCGGGACGACGGCCGCTCCGAGACACCACCAGAGCGTTTCTCGACCGTCGTCTTGGGCACCCACAACCGTGAAAGCGCAATCGATGCCGAAGGTTCGCTGGGCCGGCCCTCGAGTACCACCTTGGCCATCTTGGCGGAGACCTTCTCGACCGTACCGGGGCCACGCTCCGTCATGACGGGATCCTCGGCCCGAAGGTTGTCGGGCGTCGCAGGCACGTGATCCGCCTCGAGCACGCTACGGAAGTAGGCCTGCTGCTGCTCGCTCTGCCGCCTCTGCGTCTGCAACACCACCAAGGCACTCCCGGTCGCCGGCGCACCGGGATGCTGGCCTCGCCATCCCTTCGGTGCCTTGCCCGTGATCTCGACATCGAGCTTGCGTAGCTCGGCCTCTAGCTCCCGTAGCCTGCGGATTGCGAACGGCGGACTCTCGCGGCGACCGACCCGAGCCTGCGCCACGCGAGCACCTCGGCGTGCCCGCTTGGCCTGACGGTCAGCCTCCACCGCGCGGTCCATCGCGGCGCTCGAACGCTCGATGGCTCGCTCGTGGCGGCGCTGGGAATGATGCCCCACCAAGATCGGCTGCCCCATCGGAATTCCCGAGACGATGTCCCGCGACTTGTCGTGCTCGGCGATGGTCTTGGCTGCAAGCGCGTCGGCCCGTGCATCGAGCATCTCGGCACGCACGATGGCGCGGTCCTCCTCTTCGGCCAGGACCTCGAGGAAGTCGCGCACATCGTCGGGCTCTGGGTCTTGGTAGTCGAGCCCGACACCCGGGACGCCGGCCCGTCGCAGACCGTCCACGTAGGTCTGGACGCGGTCACGGCTCATGGCGCGCTCACGGCTACGCGGAATGCCCCACTGCCTCAACGAGCGAAACCATCGCCATCGGGGACGGGCCGTCTTGATGCGGTCCTTGTGCGGCTTGGTGTTGCCTTCGAGAAGGACGCCATCGCGATAGCGATACCGGACGACGACCTCGGGAGGGTGGCTGTTGGCGGCTGTAGACTCGGATTCGCTGGTGGCCATGGTCGGGCCCCTTTGTGGAACGAGGGGAGTCCCTCGCAGCGTCACGGGTGTCGGCCGGGCCGTGTTGCGAGGGCATGGGTTGTTGCGGGGCAGCGGCTCGACATCTCCGAAATGCGGTCACGTTCGCGCAGGCGCCCGAGCAAGGCAGACGGATCCTCGACCATCCTCCCGCGCGCGTAGGCCTCGATGCGCGCGACGGTGTCGAGCAAGGAAGGGTCGACCAGGCCCGCGACTGCCCCGTGATGAGGAGGTAGCGGTTGGGTTGATGACAGGCGCACGAACACAGCCGCGAACCTGGTCGACGAATTCTCACAGGTGCCCCGCCGACCCACCCGCTGCTGCATCTTCGAGAAGCGCTCGTGGAACAGGTCGTCGACCATCCGCCGCAGTCGGCGAAGGTCACGGGTCAGCGGGGCCGGTGGGTTCACGGAGAGTCCGGGCTCCCCGTTTCGGGCGCCTCACACGGGCCCGTACCGTTCGCGAAGGGCGGCGGAGGAGGGACCGAACACCGAGGGATGAAGCCCGTAGCGAAGGGCTCCTCGTGCTCATCTCGACCGAGCTTGGTCCCGAGCCAGATGCCGAGAAGCGGCGCGAGGGCAGTGCCGAGCTCGAGCAGTTGGGCCGTCCACGCGGGTGCCCTGCCCTGCTGCGCTCGGAGCTGTCGCAGATCCATGGAGCGTGCTTCGGCGCGAGCATCCGAGACCGTGCGGACGAGCCCGGTGCATGCCCACGCCAGAGCGGAAAGCCCCACCAGGATGACCGCCACGCTGAGCGAGAGAGTGAGGCCCGGGGTCATCACTCGCCTCCTTCTGGGGTCGCGGCAGCAGGTGTCCCGTTGGGACGGTGCATGAGCACGTTGAGCTGCCGACGCCCGCCGATCGCTTGCTGTGTCATCCGATCGGCCAAGACGTAGCCGCTTTTCGCCTGCTCGTTGAGCCAGGCCTCCATGCGCGCAACTTCGCTGGGCGAGGTGCCGAACGTTTCGATCCGGTAGGAAGGGAGTGGATTGAGCTGAGTGTCCATGATGTTCGCGTCTTCGTGTGGTGTGGATTGAAGGAAAGATGAGCGATCAGTCGCCCTGAACTTCGCGGAGCAACTCCGCCAATCCCATGACCGTCCGCATGCCGAGGGTCTCGGCGAGATCGGTCATGAGCTGCTGGGTGTGTTGCTGGCCGTGTTCTCGCCAGGCGTCGGCCAGCTTCTCGAACAGCGCCCGGAAGGAGTCGTCGTCCTCGGCACCGCGAGCCGCCGTGATGAGCGACCACTCGTCGCCCGTCAGCAGTGCCTTGGCTTGTTCGAGCTTGTCGTCAGGGACGCCGCCAAGCAGCGAGTCGAGGCGACGAGCGAGGGGGGAACCGCCAGAGGGCGGAGTGCTCTCGGTGGGCTCCGCCGGTGGAGTTGCGGATGAGGGTTGCTGGGTCACGGTGGCGTCCTGTTCGGGCTGCGTGTCGTTGGAAGCAGTGGCGTTGGCGGAGAACACTTGAGCCATGAGCTTGGCGAGGAGTTCCTTGAAGGCAGGACCTGTCAGGTCGAACGCTTGGTTGGCGAGGCCCGCCCGGTGGTCGGCGCGCTGCCGCGCGCGGTCGTGCTCCATCCATCGCGCCTCGCGGTTGGCCTCGTGCTCGAGCAACGTCATCACCTTCTCGATGTCGAACCGGCGGCCGTCGGTCACCTGCTCCGCGAGCTGCTCCAACACCTCCGTCAGCTTCGGCATCAAGTCCGTGACCCGAGACAGAAGTGCCGGGTATTGGCGCGCCATGTCCATCGTGACCTTGTGCGACTCCGCGTTGTGGTTGAGCAGCAGCTGGAAAACGGCCATGTCCGCCGAGCCCTCGCTGTCTGCACCTGCGGCACCGGCCACCTCGAAGGTGGCCTTGGGGAGCGAGAGCTTGAACACCACCTCATGCTCTCCACCGCCGGCACCCTCTACGTGGCGAAGTGCGAGCACCTGGTAGTTGCGGCGCTCTCCGGTGTCGGCCATGTCCTGCACCGCGGCCTCGAAGATCTCCGTGACGAGATCCTCGGGCGGTGTTCCGCCGATCAGCAACGTCTCGCCGTCGCCATCTTCGACATCGGATCCGTCGCCGTCGTCCTCCCAGCGCTCGCCGGTCGGGACGTAGCCGTTCGAGCCCATGTGGCGGCGCAGCTCGAGCACATCGATGCCATCACGGGCGTGCTCTCGCAGCGCAGCAACGAGCTGAGCGCGGTTCTTTTCGTCAGCGGTGTGGTGGGTGCTGTTTCGATAGTGCCGAAAGGCCATTGGGCGCGTCCTCGGTGCGCCCAACCGCTACGCCTTCAACAAGCCACATCCGCAGCGGTCGCGCCACCACAGGCGTGCACGGCGTTCGCGTGCCGTCACGGGCATCTGATGGGCAATCTGGCGACCTTCGGTCGGCATCGATCTCGAAAAACCTCGGAGGTGAGATCTCGTCCACGCCGGCTGCAAGATTTCTTGCCGCGATCGGCCTCGACTGACTGCCCCACGACGGTTGCCCATGGCATGCCGCATCGATGTGGAACCGGTTCTACATAGCGATGCGAACCGATTGTCGGCATGCGCCAGCCATGTCGGTGACCGAGTCCGACGGCGCCCCATGGTCGCCGTGGCGCCCGACGTGAAGACTGAGAGGGCAACAGCGGCCGCCCCCAGCGTGAGACGGCCCCGACATCCACTCACCCCTCAGCAGGGCGCCACGATGAAACTCAAGACCGTCAAGCCGGAGAAATACAAGGAACTCACCAAGGGCGAGCTCGCCGACCAGCTCGTTCGACGTGACGTGAGCGAGGTCAGGACCTCCCTCGAAGAGCAACAGCAACAGGGCCGGGTCATCCGGATGGGTTCGGCGGGGATCGCCGCGCTCCTGACCGGCATCGTGTACGCAAAGAAGCCCGAGCTGGAGTCGATCATGGGCACCCCTGTCAGCCTCGACCACCTTGTTGCCCTTGGTGGCACCGTCGCTGCGTTCATGATCGATGATGACGAGCAGGCCAATGCGGCCGAAGGCATCGGGCTTGCGGGGTTGGTGCCTCTTCTGCGCGATGGCGGCCGCAAGGTCGGCGGCATGGTCGGCTAGCAATCGAATCCGGTGGCACTCAGGCCGGGGCGCGCTCACCGAGGTGAGCACCGTCGAACGTGGGTAGTTCCGTCCACCTCCTGCCCGGTGGCGCTCAGGCCGTGGGGGCCCTCGCTCGAGGTGCCCTCGAACGTGGGCATCCAAGTTTGGAGAGACAGTCATGGCGAAGAAGCTCAAGTCCAAGCGGCAGCTCGATGCGCATCGGGCCGCCGACAGTGCGGTGCTGGCCCACCGCGCACGCAAGGCGCAATCGGCCGCGTCGATCGTCGAGCGCCCGACGCCCGAACAGATCGAGCAGTTCGCAGTCGGAGGCTGCGACGGTGGGTGCACCCGACCGTTCCCCGCGTCGGTACCGTGCCGGCCCACCTCGGTCAACGACTGCTACCACCAGGTGGCACAGACTCACAGCTGTCCGATGAAGGTGACGTCCGGCGGTCAGCTCAGCGTCGATGGCTCGGAACGCATTGCCTTCACGATCGAGCCACAGCAGTCCACGTTCTTCCTGCCGATCTTCGTTCGGCTGTCGGCGCGGGCACGCGACGACCCCGATCAGTTGCTCGTGTGGCGACTGACAGCTGTATTGGTCAACGGCCACCCACAGGAGAACTACAACCAGCCAACACCCACGGCGGCAACGCTGGTGGGCATCGAGTCGGTTGCGTACGATGGCAAGACGGCCGGCGACCAGCCTGGCTGGGAAGTCGCCTGGGGTCCGTTCTCGCGCTCGTCGATGGCGTCGGAGCTGACGCTCATCGGGTTCAACCCCTACCCCCCGGGGACGTTCATGAATCCGCGGGCAGAACTGTTTGGATACGGAGTCCGTGTGCTCCCGGACGGATGGGAATGCGGGCATCACCCAGGGTGCCGGCCCAACCCTAACGGCGGTGGTGACAACGGTAGCC
>JAHZJA010000367.1 GCA_022601155.1 Deltaproteobacteria bacterium
CGACCTGCCCGAGGGTGGTGGGCCGCCCCTGCAGCTCGACCACCAGTGCCGCCAGCGCAAAGCTGCGCGCAGCATCCATCGTTCGAAGCCCCCGCAGAGAGTCGCGGAGCGCATCCTCGCTGCTCTTCTCGCCGAAGATCCGCGCCCGCAGGTACCGCTCGCCCAGCTCGTGGAAGAACGAGACGACCTGACCGACGTCGATCTCGGGGCCCACCCCGAGCCCCGCCATGAACTCCGGCTGAGCCGAGCCGCTCACCAGGGCCCCGAGCCCCGACTCCGCGGCGCCAGGATCCTCGGTGCGTTGGACCTCGGCGACAACGCCTTCGAGCGCGGTGACATACTGCTGCATGAGCACCAGGCCCTGCCCGCGCTGGGCACTGTCCATGATCGCAGCCACGGTGTCCTCGCGACGCTTGCGAGCCTGTGTGGGAGAGGTAAACGACCGCGCGAGATCGCCTTCGCCCCGCTGCAGGGCGTCGAGGAACAGCTGGGTGCGCAACGCAGCCCGTTGCTCTCGCTCGGCAGCATCTTCGAGGCTGGGTCGCTCGGAGAGCATCTGCGTGGCATCGGCAATGGGAATGGCGTAGCCGCCCCCTCGCTCGCGCCACGTCCAGGTGACGATGCCCACCGCTCGACCGTGACGGTCGAGAACCGGGCCACCGCTCTGCCCCTTGTGCACGTCGGCCGTGACGCCCACGAACGCTCCGGGGCCCGCCGCGGGGTTTTGGACCTCGAGCCCAAACACCCAGCCGTGCTGCATCTGCAGGGCTGGATCGACGCCCTCGGCCGGGGCTTCGCGCTCCATCAACACCACGGGATCGGAGCGCGACAGGTAGCGCGACACGGGCTCGACGTCGTCGGTGGCCAGTGGCAGTGCGGTCAGCGGCTCGGACGAATACACGTGGAGCAGCGCAAGATCGCGCACGGGATCGATGTAGACCACGCGAACGCTCCCGTAGCTACGCGACGGGTCACGGGCAGGAAACACCACCCCCTCGATGTGCTCGGCGTCCTCGACGACGTGGCGATTGGTCAGCAGGTATCCGGAGGGATCGATGACGAAGCCCATCCCACGGGCAACATCGGTCTCGATGATGGCCACGGCCTCCGCACTGCGCTGGAGCGCATCTTCCGCGCCCTGGGCTCGCCGCAGCGAGCCTTCCATCACCGCGACCCCGCCGTAGTCCACTGGTCGGTGACTGCATGCGGACAACGCAACAGCTCCGAGTAGCGTGACGAACGCCCCCCGACGTCGACCTCGTTTCACCACCGATTCCACATGATCAAAAGTAGGATCACTTTGTGGCCGAAGCCACAAAGAGTTGGCGGCCCGATATGTCGCAGGTCGGGGAATAGCAGTTATCCTCCAAGAGGGACTACGGCGCCGGACCTACAGTGTTCCCATACCGCGAATCTCGGCCGCCCTTGGGGCGTTCCAACCAACGAGCGGCATGCAGATCGAGCTGAACAACCTCGGGAAGACCTATGACGGGGACGCATGGGCGGTTCGGGCGCTGAGTCTGACGATCCCCAGCGGGTCGATCTGTGGGCTCATCGGTCCCAACGGCGCAGGAAAATCCACCGCCCTGCGGATGGTCGCCACCGTCATGGATCCCAGCGCGGGCCAGGTGATCTACGACGGTCAGGCCGCGGGCGACGGCCAGGCCCTGCGTACCACCTCCCTGCGGCAGCGCATCGGGTTCCTGGGCGACGGCAACCCTCTATACAAGCACATGAGCCCTGCGGAGTACCTGCGGTTCTTTGGCCAGTGCTTCGGAATGCGGGGCCCCACGCTCGAAACGGCGATCGAGGACGTGCTGGTGACCTTCGATCTGCGGGGCAAGGCCGACACCCCGGCCGGGGCGCTGTCCAAGGGCATGCGACAGCGACTGCTGATCGCACGATGCCTGCTCCACCGCCCGGGGTTGCTCATCCTCGACGAGCCCGCAGACGGCCTCGATCCCCGCGGCCGCAGCGATCTTCGCCGCATCTTGGCCGACGTTCGAGCGCGGGGCGTCACCGTCCTCATCTCGTCCCACATCCTGCGCGAGCTCGACGATCTGTGTGATCAGGTCGCGATCATGCAGAGCGGACAGTTGGTCGTGGGCGGGGCGGTCGACGACATCCTCGACCGCTACGAAGTCAGTCGGTTCGTCTACGCGCTGCGCATCATCGACGGCGTCGAGGCGGCGCTCGACGTGCTCGCGCGACACCGCGCCCTGGTCGAGGAGCAAGGCGAGCACGACGGCCTGCCCCAGCTGACGATCCAGGTGCAGGGCGGCGAGCCGATGATGGCCGACATCCTCGCCGACCTCGTGTCTCATGGCGTGCGGGTGGTGACAGCCAGCCGTGTCCGCAGCCGCCTCGAAGACGTCTACGATCGCCTCTCGGGCGACCGCGTGAACTAGCCAGCGGCGTTTGGCGCCACAGCTTCCCGATGCAACACCTCATCCAACAGTTTCGTGCCGCGTCCGTACCGTTCGTCACCCGGGCCCTGCGTGGCCCCCGGCGACGGCGACTGTGGCTGAGCTCGGCCCTGTGCGGACTGATGGTGGTGCTCAGCGGCCTGTGGCTCGCGCTGTCACCGGGCGATGTCGCGCACGACGGGCGGGTGTCGATGGGCCTGGAGACCAGCCGCTGGGACCGACAAGAGCGCGAGTTCACGATCTTCGTCGACTCGGAGGAAGAGCGCGAGCAGATCCTCGAGTACTCGGCCGTGCACAGCCCCGGCGATGGGCCGATGGAGTGGGAGCAGCAGCGAGCGTGGCAGCTGCTCGACACCGCGACGACCGCCCACAGCTTCGCGCCGCGCGACATGGCGTCGCTGCAGGAACGGGCCCGAACGCTGCGCAACGCTCGGCTCGACCTGGCCCCGGGCGGCATCGACGGCGATCCTCCCGAGGACCGCTTCGACTGGGACCATCAGCGACAGGTGGAGCGGCTGCGGTCGATCGTGGCGGCCGAGCTTCAGCCGCGGCTGGCGGTGTACACATCCCCGCTGACCGGGGCTGATGCGATCCGCGTGATGGGCATGATCGCAGGCGGCCTGTTGACCCTGATGATGATGGTCTTCGGACCCCTGTGGGTCGCGGCCACCCTGGCGCAGGAACTCCACGAGAACACCCTCCAGCCGCTCACGGGCACCGCCCTGACATCCGGTCAGCTCGTGCTCGGCCTGGTCATGGGCGGACTGGCTCCCATCGCAATCATCGGGACGCCGCTGCTCACCATCCACCTCGGGGCGGCCGCGACCGCGGGCCGGCTGCTCCCCGCCGTCGGCATGACGATCATGGCCGCCGCCATGGGAGCGATGCTGCTGGGCTTGGCCATGCTCGGGGCGACCGCGGTGGGTCGCAAGCGCGCCCCCGGGCTGGTCGTCATCGGGTTGTTGTCGGTGTTGGGCACGACCGCCGTAGCCGGCCTGGGTTCTGGGTTCAACCTGCACGGACGCTCGGTCGGACTCACCACCGTCCTGCCTGCGACGGGCCCGGCCCACCTGCTCGCCGAGTCTTTCTTTCCCGCCAATCATCTGCGCATGGGCGACGCCCTGTGGCTCGATACCCTGCTGTTGGTCGCCACGGCGGGCGCGGTGCTGCTCGCATTCGTGATCACGCGGGGGCTGTCGCGCCGCCTCGGCGGAACCGACCGCACGGGAGCCCTGCGGTGGCACGAAGCCGCTGCCGCCGGCGTCACCCTCGCCCTGCTCGCGTCGCTCGCCATCCCCGACACCGCCTCGCTCGGCGAGCACCTGCTGCTCAGTCTCATCCTCGCGCTGGTCCCCGTCCAGCTGGTGTTGATGGGTCGGCTGGCCGGAGGCGAAGTCCCACCCGCCCTGCGGCGGCTGCCCGTCGCCGCGCGCTTGGGTGAGCACACCGCGTGGCTTGCTGCGCTGCTCGTGCCCGCGGTCATCCTGACCGACGGCCCCGGCCACGCTGGTGATGGCCTGCCGATCGGCCTCATCCACTTGGCGTGGGTTCTGCTGGTCGTCCCCCTGGTCACGATCCGAGCCACCGCCCTTCCCTCCTCCACCCTCACCAAGGTGTGGCTGGTGGTGTGCCTCGGCTTTGCGATGCTGGAGCTGGCGACGGCTGGCATGTGGTGCATGGGCTCGCCTCGCATTGAACAAATATTGGTGCTGGGCCAGGTGAGCCCCGTGCTCGGGCTGGTGCAGCTGGGGATGATCGTCTGGATCCCCCTGTCCTTGTTCCGCGCGCTCAGCCCTCGCGGGCCCGCGGCCTCCGACGCCCCCGCCGCGGAGTCGGCCGCCCACGGCCCCCCATCCGCGGGAGCGTAGGCCGCTTTGCTGCTACGCTTGGCAGCGATGGCCCCGTTTTCCGCCTCTTGGTCGCCGCTGGCCCCCCTCGTCCTGGTGGGGTTGCTCGGTGCATGCAGTACGTCGGCGCCCGCCCCGGAGAAGCAGCCTGCCGCCGCCGCGTCTGAAGCGGAGACCAAGGCGGAGACCAAGTCTGCAGCCAATGCGGAGCAGATCGAGATCCCCGTCCTCACCGAGGAAGACCTGGCCCTCATCGCGGCCGACCCCAAAGATCTGACGGTCGACCAGCGGCGCAAGCGAGCGTATGCGCGGCGTCGACAGATCATGCAAAACCCCGACTCGCCCACCGCACGTGCGCTGCGAGACCTGGCCGAGGCTCACCAGGCTGGCGATATC
>JAHZJA010000368.1 GCA_022601155.1 Deltaproteobacteria bacterium
CGTGAGCTGAGACCGCGCCGCGTTGCGCTCATGACCACAGGGCAATGGGCACGTGGGGGTGGTTGGGAATGGCTGCGAATCCGCTGACGGTCAGGCGATGGCGGTCGAGGGCGGGGGTCGTGCGATGCACGACGTTGGACGCGAGCAGGTTCAGACTGCCCGGCGGGCAGTGGTAGCGGCAGGCCTCGGCCGCTTGATCAGGGCCTAGCTCGTGATCGGATCGATCCCGCAGGCGTCGCTGCCACTCCTGCTTGGCGTTGATGCCGAGGTCGTGCATCACCGTCTCGCCTCCGTGCCCAGCCGTCGAGGTCTCCAGCACGACGTTCCACGACAGCTGCCCCGCCTGGCGGCGGGTGATCGGGAGCTCGTGCTCGGCATCGAAGCGCAGCTGGTCGACGTGCATGCCCACGCAGCCGGCCCCCTGCCGCCAGTTCCGGACGGAGAACGGAACCATCGTCGGCTGGGCAGGGCCCTCGGTTGCGATCTGGGTGCCTCCGGGCCAGCTGTGGCCGAGCCACTCGAACACCCGCTCGAACGGAGAGCAGTGCGGGTCAGACCACGCCGCCAGCTCTCGCCGGGCGCGGGGGGCGTGGTCGAAGTATCGGCGTCGCAGCCCGGGAGCATCGCGGAGCTGGAAGTAGGTCGGGGCGTCGAGCATCGTCAGATCGCGTACCGACGCGTGCTCCCGGGTGGTCCGGGGGGCGAGGGCGTCGCGGAGGTGTCGGCGGTGCTCCGGACCCAAGAACCCCTCGATGACGAGCAGCAGCAAGGAGTGCTGCGGATCGATCAGATCAATGATCAGCGGAGCGAGCTCGCGGGGGCGGAGGTGACCGGCGTCGATGGTACGTAGGTGGTCACCGTGGGGCACAGCGAACGCTGGAGTGGTCTCGAGCGCAGCATGGATGCGAGCGAGGCGTCGATCCGCAGGCAGGGGGTCGGGCGGCGACATCACATCGACCTCAGGCCGCCCCGATGACTCGGCTGGGCTGGTCGACCGCGGGGTCGATGAAGCGGCTGAGGGTGGCACGGCGGGTGAAGATCCCCTGGTACATCCCTCCGAACAGCGCCGCCCCGAAGCGCAACCCATCGATGATCTCACCGCGCTGGGATTGGTCGTCCCAAGCGTGGCGCTCGACGATGTGGAACAGATCGTTGGCGTGCTTGACGTCGAGCTCGGCGTGGAGGTTGTAGTGGGTCAGGGTGTCTGCGGCGATCCAGCCCCGGGCCACCAGCTCATTGCCGATGCGCGAGGAGATGCCGATGAACATGCGCTCGATGACGCCCAGCGCAGCCAGCCCCTTGGGCCACCGCTCCATCGACAGCAGTCCGAACAGGGCGGAGTTGAAGATCATCACCTCGGGACAGATCCGCCGGGCTTCGATCTCGCGGGTGGTGATCCCGCCGAGGTTGAACAGCAGCAGGCCGAACTGTCGGATGTGGGCTCGTCTGGCGTCGCCTTCTCCGTGCTCCTCCCACACGTTGTCCAGCAGCAGGGTTCGACTGTCGACGTCCTCGAGCCGCAAGGCGGCCATCATCAGCACCCGCGAGAACTGCTCCACCGCGCGGTAGTATTGGATCTGGCTCTCGACGAACTGTTCCCGGGGGAAGTCGGCGGTGCCCATGGTCGTGAAGTAGTCGCCATCGATGAGTCCAAACTCCTCGATCGCGCGGTCGATTTCCGTGCTCAATGACATCGTGATCTCCATGGCCGAGCAGGGGCTCGGCGAGGCTCGGCGGGGCTCGGGGTGGTGTCCTTGCTTCCGTTGCGCACCCCGGGCGGTCGGTTGTCACGTCGCGCATCTTTGCCGCGTTGACCCCGGTGCCCCCATCTCCACCAGGCCGCCCCGGATCAATCGGTGACCTGCACCGCGCCCGCCGCAGGATCGTGGAGCAGCCACCGGCGATCGCCAGCGCTACCGGATCTGCTCGTCCCAGAACGCGGCGAGGCAATCGCAGTAGTGGCCTACGATGGTCGAGACATCCTCGTAGGCCACCAACCCCAGTGACTGCTGAAGGCAGCACCACAGATCATCTTGGTGGTCGGTGTCGAAGGCCATCGAGTCGGGGTCGTCGTTGCGGCCGTGCACGTGGTAGTAGCCGTCGTGGGTCTGCACCCCCTGGCCGCGAGCCAGCGCGCGCAGCGAGGGGCTGTACAGCTGCACGACCTCCTCGAGGACGCCGAGAAACGCCAGCACCAGCGGAAGCGTGCGGTAGCTCGACTCGAGGGCCTCGCGCGCTGCACATGCCGCACCGCTGGGGGCGTAGCGGTCGCGCTGCAAGCGGTCCACGCCGAGAGATTCGAGCACCGATTCGAATAGCGGGTAGTGGGCCCGGATCGGATCGCCGAGGTAGTAGCCCTGTTCACAGACTCCGGGCCAGAACCCGAACTCGTCCAGGGTGTTGAGGGTGAGCAACGCTCGGGCGTACATCTTGGCGCCCGGCGGCAGGGTGGGCTCGAGGTTTCGGGTGAGGTACTGGGCCATCACCAGGGCGTCGGTGAACGGCTGCACCGCGACGTGGCGGAACTCCAGGTGGGTTCGCACGCACCGGTCGTGACTCCAGGGCTCGGACGCGAGCCGGGTGATCGCGGGGTGTCGGGTGAGCCGATGCTGTCGCAACTGTTGCCGCAGTCGGGCAACCTGCTGCCCGTTGTGGGACCACCGTGAGGGCGGGACACTGGCCTGGATTCGTTGGCGCGCGCGGAGGCGAGGATTGGACAGGGATTGGATGTGCATCGGCTCTGGGCTCCGAAGTTGGGAACGGCGGTGCACGGGGCCGTCGCGCCGTCGCTCTCATCGTTGCGCAGCGGACCGCTTCGGTTGTCGAGCTCGGGGCCGGGCGGCCCGGCCCGTCAATCGGGCCGATTGCGGAGAAAGTTCGCGACCTCGGCGAGCCGCGCGCCGAGGAGCTCGCGCACGGGCCCCGTGATCGCGCGGGCGTCGAGGGCGGTCTGCATGCACCGCAGCCATGCGTCGCGCATCGCGGTGTCGATGGGGACCGCGGCATGACGCATGCGCAGGCGCGGATGCCCGTACCGCTCGATGTACTCCTGTGGCCCGCCCAGCCACCCCACCAGGAACAACCCGAATCGATCTCGGGTGGCGGCCGAGACCCGCCCCGGCTGCGGGCAATCGTGCAGCGCGGTCAGCTCGGGCTCGTCGCGCTCCATCGCGTCATAGAACGCGGTCGCAATCGCCAGCACGCCGTCCCGGTCTCCGAGAGCTTCGTAGGGGGTGGTCGGGTCCATGCCTGGTCGATGATAGCGCCCGTGGTTCGCCCTCGTGGCGCGAGCGAGCGCATGGAGTCTCGCGCTCGGGTCTCATCAACCTACCGTGGCACCAGGCGGTCGCCATGGTTGATGTCGACAACGGCGGCAACGTGCAGACCATGCTCCGCAACCACCGGCTCGATCGCCAAGGCAGGGTGCTGTCGAGCGTCAATGTCCCGATATGGATGTCCACGGCTGGGGGCACCGCGCTCGACGTGCTCGGTGACGGCGAGGCCGTGGCCATGTACGCAGGCGAGCCCTACGGCGCCGATGGGGGACGACACCCCGACCCGCGCAGCAACAGCCGCAGCCCGCTGGAGACCCCACCAACCCCACGGACGCCCGGCGTCACGCGGCGGCTGTCGACGCGCCGCCAGCTCGGGCTCGTCGCGTCCCATCGTGTTTGTTGAACGTTGCCGCAATCGCCAGCCCCTCCTCACAATCTCCACGCCTACGACTCGTGACGACCGTGTGACCGGGAGCAGTGCTCGGTCGGTGGTGTCAGCTCGAGGTGCACCGAACGAAATTCGAGGCGGGTCGTCGAGAACCTGAATATTTTTGACCCCGCGCGGTGACTCCTCGCCGGGACCGGATGAGTTCGCACCGCGCGAGCTGTCGTGCGCTCGTAGAGTTGACACCGACCCGTAGGGGTTGATGCCATGGGTTTGCATCCCGGGCGTCGGACACCCATGTGCCGATCGACAGAGACGACGACCCAGGAAGTGAACTGACATGAACGGAACGGCGGCGCGCGCTGCCACGCTCACCACCGCGCTTTGCGTGGGGGCGATGGCCGGCGATGTACATGCAGCGGGGTATACGGAGACGGAGTACCCCATCATCTTGGCCCACGGGCTGTCGGGATTCGACGCCCTGCTCGGCGTGGTCGAGTACTGGCCGGGGATCGCGGGTGCCCTCGAGAAGGACGGGGCCGAGGTCTTTGTCACCGAGGTCAGCCAGTTCAACGACACTGCGGTGCGCGGGCAGCAGCTGCTGGAGCAGGTCGAGGAAGTCATCGCGCTGACCGGCGCGGACAAGGTCAACCTGGTCGGCCACAGTCACGGCGGGCTCGATAGCCGCTGGGTCGCGGCGCAGCGACCGGAGTTGGTCGCGTCGGTCACCACCGTGGGCAGTCCGAACCAGGGAGCCGAGCTGGCGACGGTACTGCGCGACATTCTGGTCGAAGATTCTTTCTCGGAGTCGGTGCTGGCCGGCCTGGCCGGGGGGCTGGGCTCGCTGCTGGCCCTGTTGTCGGGGACGAGCAACCCTCAAGACGCGGTCGGGGCCTTGGATGCGCTGTCGGGCAGCGGCATGGCGGAGTTCAATGCTGCCTACCCGCAGGGGCTCCCCACGACGTGGTGCGGGCAAGGGGACCCGGTGGTCGACGGCGTGTACTACTTCTCGTGGACCGGCACTCGCTCGGTGACCAATTTCTTCGATATCTCCGACGCGATGTTCGCTCTGACCTCGTTGGTGTACTCCGAAGACAACGACGGCGTGGTCGGTCAGTGCAGCGCGCACCTGGGGACCGTGATCCGAGACGACTACAAGCAAAACCACCTCGACGAGGTCAACCAACTGTTCGGTCTGGTGCACTGGTGGTCGGTCAATCCCAAGACCCTCTACCGGCAGCACGCCAACCGACTCAAGAACCTCGGGCTCTAGGGCGCGGAAGAACGAACGATGTCGAACGACGATCGAAGCGTACATAGAGCACGGCGGTTTGTGATGGGCCTGACCGTGGGAGTGTTGGTGTCGGGCTGCGAGGCGGAGCCGCTGGGACGGCCAGTCCTGGAGCAGCCACGCTCGCTGGCGAGCGTGGAGGTGGACGGCGAGCTGCGGGTGACGGAGTCGGGCGACTTTGCGTTCGACGAGGATGCCCGGGCGCTGTTCGATCACTTCTTGGCGGCCGAGGGCGAGATCAGCGACGAGTCCGTGCATGGCTGGGTCCGCCAGGCGATCGATGACCGATTGAAGGGCGAGCCCGCGGAGCAGGCGTGGGAGGGGTACCTGAACTACGTCGAGTATCGGCACCAGATGGCCGCGCTCGCCCAAAGCTACGCCGGGGCCGACCCGGAGGCGGTCGTCGACATCGTCGTCGCGCAGATCGCCGAGATCCGGGCGCAGACGATCGGGGATGTCCCGGGTGTCCCCGACGAGGGCGTCATGCTCGTCGTCGCGCTGGAGATGCGGTCGACGATGGAGGACCCGACCATGCCCAGCGAGGCCAAGGCGCAGAGGCTGGGTCAGCTGCAAGCGCAGCAGGGAACGGCTCTCGACCCGGACGCTCCCTCGAGGATCCTGATGCGGCTGCACGCCGCGCTGGATCCCATCCCAATGGAGGATGTGGAGGCGCGCCGCGCCGTGCTGATCGAGAAGGTTGGCGAGGCCGCGGCGGAGCGCTGGCTGGCGCTGGAGCACCGCCGAATACAATCGCTCGCCGCCGAGGGGTGACTGGGCCTGCGCCATCAGGGTGGCGTCCCCGTCGTCGGGGTGCCGAGCTGAGGACTCGACCCCGAGCGACGTGCCGGGGGGCCTACGGACCGCGCAGTCGACCGTGAACAGCGGCGCCCCGGCGTCCGTTTGCTCGTTGCCCAAGCCCGGCCCGAGCCCTGGGGCGGTTGAGTCTGTTGCGCGGACCTTCGGGCGCGAGCGTCTTGCCCCGCGCCCCGGCGTGGGCCACCCCGAAGACCGCGATCCGGGTTCGTGGTCTGATGAAGATCGAGCGAGGGGTGCCCGGTGAGCCGCGTGCTCGGCCGTGCGACTGCATCGAGGCCGACGACGTCGGACTGTTGTCGGGCGAGCGCGTACCTTCGCCGACTCTCCGAGAAGGCCACCACGGCGAGATCCAAGGCTCTGGTTGGCCGGTGCTCGACTGAGGTCGGTGCCTCGATGAGCCGCTCCTCCCTTGCGACTGACGGTAAGGCCGTCACCGGCGAAGGGCGGCGTGTCGTCGCCTGACTGAAGTCGTGCCAGCTCGAAGATCCGCCCTTTGTCGGTGGCGGTGTCCCTTGTGGATTGCCCGGTCATGGTGTTGAGACTGTCACAATGGCCCGCGTAGGCGGACAGGGGCGAGCGCTTGCCCCCCGCACGGTGAAGCTCTGTGGCGCATGGTCCACGCTCGTCGCGTGGGGGCACTCGTCGTGGAGCCGCGGTCGAACCCAGCCCAGGATTTCGTACTCGGTCGTGTCGCGACCTCGGGCTCGGGCTCGCGGAGCTCGGCCTGAAGCTCGACGAACTCGTCCTGTATGGACAGGGCACCTGCATCTTTGGTCGAGGCACGATTCACTCTGCCAACCCGCTCTCGGAGTCCATGTCGCTGGACGAGTCCCACCAACATGCTGGCCAAGGGCGCTACGGGGTGGTGGTGGCGCACGTGCTGACGGACGACGGTCCCTTCACCGCGAGGCAATAGGACGTGATGGCCCCGCGCAGCATCTGGCCATGGAAGATGGCCGGGCACTACCGCGTGTGCAGGCGGTGTCGACGACGAGGTCGACCCTCGAATCGCTGGCACTTGCACGGTGAACCTTGCGATTCGCGGGCCGGCCTCTTGCTCGGACACATCGCTCCAACTTCTGGGTCTCGCCCACCGATCCCCATCTGGCTGGGGCTACGATTGACTGGTCGCAAACCAGCAGAACGGTGCACACATCTTGCTGGCGATGGCTGCATCGTGCTTCTTGATCTCCTCGGGGCTCGCATAGCGCTTGCACTGCTTGCCGAAGACGATGCCGGCGAAGACACACGCGGCGGCACCAACGGGGCCGGTCTCTTCATCGAGAGCTGCATTGCACGCGACTCCGAACGCCGTGGCCGCCGCCTCACAGCCGATCCCTGTCTCCTCCATCGTGTCCGCAATGTCGTCGACGAGGGGTTTCATCGTCTTCTTACAGAAGCTGCATGCCTTGCCTTGTAGGCAGGGGTCCGCGGTCTCACACAGGCAGGGATCCGCGTCATCGACATCGTCACAAGTTCCAGAACAGAATGTCTCACTGCGGAAGGTCTGGGGGTCGCTGTCACTCTCGACCTCGGCGTCGCAACCGAAGAACGTCAGGCTCGCGAGCCCGATAGAGAGCGAGATCGCGGCACGGAATGGCTGCATCGGCGACCAGTGTCTGTTCGACTTCATCATAGCTTTCTCCTGGGGTCGAGAGTCGGAAACGGATCGTGCGTTTTTCCAACTCCTACCCTTGAAGTGAGTCACTTTCTCTGGTCGAATCTGTTCAAGATTTGGAGCTTTCGTTCTGGATGCTCGTTCTGGGAATGCAGCGGCGCTTTTTTGTCGATGTGGTGTGCGGCAGTCGAGGTGGCCGATGCCGGAAGTGTGCCGCTGTACACGGATGGTGCTTTGTCCACGGTGGGTGGGGCGGGTGTCACGACTACGTTCTCTCGCGCCGCTGCTGCCGCCGCGCTGCTGCCGCCATTCTTTTCTCGTCATCCGTCGACCAATATAGCGGCTCGAGCCATGCCGTGTAGTTTTGCGTACAGCGAAAGCATGTAGGTGTGTACTATGGTTCATGTCGGCGATCCCCACGAACATATGGGAGTCACGGAGTACGCGAGGCAGCGACGAACCCGTCGTCTTGGCTGAGTCGTGCCGTCACTCTTTGGAATTTGTGGAGACCAGTGAGGCGCAGATCGGCCATTGAGGTCATCTTCTTGGAGAATGCGGCGGGCGCCTTACGTGCTTGACTCAGTTGGGAAGTGGGCGAGTACTCTGCTGTCTCGCCGCGCTGTGAAGTGGAGGTGTTTGGTTGTTCTCGGCGCTTGGGCGGATCTCGAGGCGGATTGCATTTGAATATTTTTCCGATCGGGCGGGCACTTCATTGATATGTAAAAGAGGAACTGGTGACTAGGAGCAGTGTCCACCTCTTGGTGAGGGGTTGCTGAGATGTGGATGGTCTTTGCGGGCTTGGTCGGCGGAGTTGCCGATGTGGCCAACGGTGGTTGCCGCGGGTGGGTTGTTGTTGAGCGGGGGCTCTGGCGGCAGTGTGATCCAAGTGAGATGAGAGAAAAGGTGAAGCGATGAGTGTAAGAAGGAACTACAGTGCGAGTGAAGAAGCCATTCGTTGGTATTCTCGGCGGACGGGCAGCGGGAGGGGGTGGTCTCACGTGATGCGCCTGACGGTCGCCGCGGCTGTCTTTGCGGTCGGTGGTGCGTGCGATACCGCCGAAGAGCCCTTTGGGGAGCTGATCGACGATCGAGAAGATGGTTGCCCTTCGGACGGCAACTGCACCAGCGAAGACTACGTCCACGACGAGGCAACCAATCCGCTTGGGAGCAATCAGTGCAGTACCGACTGTGAGTGTGATGGTGCACGAACCTGTTCTCAGTGGGGCTGGTGCCAGGGGACGTCGCGGGGGGATTCGTGCACCAGTACAGACTACTTTCACGACGAAGCCACCAACCCGCTTGGGAGCAACCAGTGCAGCAATAGCTGTGAGTGTGATGGTGCACGAACCTGTTCCCCATGGGGTTGGTGTCAGGGCACGTCGCGCTAGCCTTCCGGTGGCCGAACACAGCGTTCGCCTTTGGCTCCGTTCATGCCGAGCGCTACAGGAGTGCGATCGGCAACGCCGTGTCGATCGATGATGTCGTGGTAGCCTTTGCCGCCGGGAGGTGGCGACCGTGAGGCTCACGGTCGACGTTGCCTTCGGTGAGGATCGCCACCGCATGGTGGAGTGCCTCTTTGTGACACTGTAGGAGGGCCTCGTTTGTGGGGCCGTCAGACGTGGCGCCCAGCTCAACGAAGCCCTGATACCGCTGGAGTCGTTCTTCATGGCTGTCGAGTGAGGGGATCGACCGAGTGTCGGCCGAGGCTCGCCACGGCGGGCAGCCGCGCTGTCGACAACGGTCCCGTTGCGCGAGGTTCGATGAGGGCCAGGATGGCCAACCACGTGCTCACGGTTCGGCGGGGGGGTGAGGCCGGCGGTGTTGCGGCGAGATCTTCGCTGACCCGTCGGTTCACCGACCCGCGGGCGATAGAGCCACTGCCACTCAGTCGAGCGTGGAAAGCAGCGCTCCGGCGTCCGCTCGCTCCGTGGCGAAGCCCGGCCCCAAGCCCTGGAACACTTGTTGAGCCTGCTGCGCGAACCTTCGGGCGCGGGGAGTGTTGCCCAGCGCGCGGGCATGGGCCAGTCGGCACTCGGCGAGCTCGGGATTGGTGTCCTCGAAGGTCTTGGCGAACAACCGGCACGCGCCTTCATACTTCTCGGCTGCACCGGGGGCGTCACCCTTGGCCATCAGGGTGTCGCCCTGGAGCTTGGTGACCATCATTCGGTACTGGTTGTCGTCGGCGAAGCCGGCTTGATCCTGGGCGCGGAGAGTCTCGACGATCTTCAGCTCGGCCTGGGCGATGTTGCCCAACGCGAGATAGACGGCGACCAGGAGGGGCGACTGTTGTCCGAGGAAGGCGGGGGCACTGGAGCCGAGTCCGCCGAAGATCGTGGCGGCCTGCTCGAGCTGGGCCGCGGCCTCGGGAAGACGCCCGGCTCGGCGCAGGCCGTAGGCGTACCACCACCGGGCATTGGCCACGAACTCGCTGTCAGCCCCCGAGCGCTCGAGCTCCTGGTCGACGGCGGACTGGAGATCGGCGAGGCCCCGCTCGACGTCACCGAGCCCCACCCGAGCCAGACCGCGGCTCCACTGCGCGACCGTGTGCAGGTACTGGTCGGCGAACTCGGCCTTCACCAAGGGCAGGACTTCCTCGGCGGTGCGCAGTGCCGCCTGATCCTGTCGGCGCTGGATGTGCGAGTTGGCGCGCTCGAGCAACAACAAGACCCGTAGGTAGGTATCCGAGGGAGCAAGCCGCTGCAGGCTGGCCTCGATGACCGCCAGTGCTTCGGTCGACTGACCCGCATCGACCAGGCTCGCCGCCAGCCGCACCGAGATGAACGCGGCACGCGGATGGCTCTCGCCGAGCAGCGCGATGGTCTCCTGCTGGGCCGAGCGTAGCTGGATCGCGGCGGCGTGCGGACGGCCCAGCCCGGTGGAGAGCAGCATGGCAAGGTTGAAGCGGGTGGAGATGTGCTCGACGACCAGAGCCTGAGATTCGCTGGCGTCGAGGGCTTCGATGGCCTGCCGGTAGGAGCGCTCGGCGTCGAGGAACAGGCCGTGGCGAAACTGGGCGACGCCTCGGTTGTTGAGCAACAGCCACTGCAGCGGCGTCGGGCGGCCGATCTTCTCGATGAGGGGCTCGGCGATGGTGTCGTCCCACAGCCCCTGGGCGGGGCGCCGCAGCGGGTCGGCAACCACCCACATCCGCCGCGACAGCGCCTCGACGGCGACCGTGTCGTGGCCCGAGCGGAGCGCGACGGAGATCGACCGCGACAGCGCTTCCTGGGCGGACTGGTGCTCGGGAGTCTCCATCAACGCGGTGCCGAGCGTGAGCTCCGCTTCGGCGAGCAATGGGGCGTACCCGATGCGCAGTGCTCGTTGGCGCGAGGCTTCGGCGCGACCGATGGCGTCGTCGTAGGAACCGGCAAGGACCAGAGCCGCGGCACTCGCGAGGGCTTCGCGTTGATCTTGGACCAACTTTGCGGCCGCGGCGTCCTCGGGCGGGGCGATGGCGGCGGTCAGGGCTGCGGTGTCGGCACACGGTGCGACCGCAGGCAGCCGGGCGGCGGCCCACACCGCGTCTTGGACGGTCGAGGCGTCGGCGTGTTCGAACTGAGTGAGCAGCTCGTCGACGCCAGCCCGACGAGCATCGAGACACGCGGTGCGGAGATCGAACAGCCGCGAAGACTGTCGGCCCTCGCGGTGGTCCTCGCACGCCTCCACGCGCATGGCGGTCAGGGCATCCACGTGGGTCTCGGCCAGCTCGGTCACCCGTGCGGCGGCATCGGTGGCTAGCGGGCTCTCGGTGGCCAAAAATGCCCTGGCGATGTCCTCGCGTCGGCTCTGGGGCCACAGTACTTCGCGCTCTTGCTGTGCCGTGGGGCAGGGCTCCGGGGCTCCTTCCCGCAGCGCGGCGACCGAGAATCCTCCGAGCCCAGTGATGCCGGCCAGTCCGAGTGCGGCCACCCACCGTCGGCGGACCCGGGCCGGGTCGCGCTCGAGGGCCTCGACCAACGCCAGCATCGACGGCCAGCGTTCTTTGGGTGACAGGCTCAGGCCCCGGACGACGATTCGGTGTACCCACGCTGGCACCTTGCCCGTGGTGGGCACGGGCCGAAGGCGGTGCTCCAGAACGTTCTTGAGCAGGTCGGGGAGTGAGGTCGCCTCGAACGGCGTGCACCGATACAGCGCCTCGTACAGCGCGACACAAAACCCAAACTGGTCGCTGCGGGGATCGGCGGCGTCGCCCCGAATGAGCTCCGGAGCCATGTATGCGGGGGTGCCAACGAGTGCTCCGGTGCGGGTCAGGACATCGTCGAAGGCACTACCGCTTTCGTCGAGTCCGAGCTCGGCCGGCTCGGGGTTCGGCGTCGACTCGCCATCGGTGCGCGCCAATCCGAAGTCGAGCACCTTGACCGTGCCGTCCTCCGCTCGCATGATGTTGTGGGGCTTGAGGTCGCGATGCACGAGCCCGGCCTGGTGGGTGGCGTCGATGCCTCGCCCGGCCTGGATGAAGACCTCGACCACCTCGGACCACGGGGGCTGTCCGCGGATCCACGCATCGAGGCTGTCGCCGTGGATGAACTCCATGGCGACGAACACCTGATCGTCGAACTCACCCACCTCGTGAACGGTGATGACGTTGGGGTGCGACAGCCGAGCCATCGCCTGGGCCTCGCGCTTGAGGCGGAGCTGCGCCGTCTGGCTGGCCGCGGTGCGGGCGTTGATGATCTTGACGGCGACCTTGCGGTCGAGCTGCTCGTCGTAGGCGGCGTAGACGGTACCCATTCCGCCCGCTCCGATCCGACGAATGATCGCGAATCGACCGATGCGGGGCGTCTTCGGCTTGCGGTTGAACAGCAGCGCCGAGACCTTGTCGCTGATCTTGCGTTGGTCGAGCTCGTCGACGAGCCCGCCTTGCTCGAGGTCTTCGATCAGGCCATTGCGTGGCGGCTCGTCGACGGGTGAGCCGAGCGTGTTGGCCAGGGCAGCAGGGAGATCCGGATCGGCGGGCGTGACGGCCGGGGTCGGGCGCCCGTCGCTCGATGCATCGCTTCGGTCCGACGTGTCGTCGTCCATGCTGCCGGGGGGCGCCATTGGGAACGAACCAGACTCTATCGTCGTCTGTGTCGGGAGGCCGCGGGGAAGCGCCGACGGTGCAGACGATCTGTGTGGAATCGCCTCGAAATCGACGGCGACAGGTTGGGTGCGGTGGTACTCGCGAGAGCCTTGCGTGCTGTCTGGGGCGGCCCCTCGACGAGAGGTTAAGGGAGTGGTCTCACATGTTGGCGAGGGAGGTCCGTCGGCATCGAGGCCCCAGATCCCGTGACCCTGACGCTGTGAACTGCCGCAGAAAGAGAAATTCGGGCGTCTACAGGCCTTTTCAATTTTTCTTCGTGGAAGCTGAAGCATTTCGGTCGAGGTCGGGACTCCTGAGTCGAGCGCGGGACGACGCCCCGCGAACACCACGATGAACACTCGCAACACCAACCTCCTGGCCCTCGCTCTTCTCCTCTCGACCGGCGCTGCCGCCTGCGACCAGGCGGAAGCTCCCGAGGTTTCCGAGGTCTCGATGCGCAAGGGGGTTGGCACTGGCACGGGCCTGACCCTGAACACCAATCGCTGGGTCAGCCCGAGCGCCCGCGACGTCTACGAGTTCAAACGTGACGGAAGCTGGCACACCAACAGCTTCGGCTACGAGACGCGACTCGACTCCATCACGGTGGTCGACACGCTGTACGGCGACGTCACGACCGAGCTGAACGAGCCGCCCGTGGACGGCGAAGCCCACCTCGAGATCGTCCCTGGCGACGACTTCATGGTGCGCGTCGAAGGCCCGAACCCCGACGACGCCGTCGAGGACCTCGACGCCGAGGACCTCGTGGACATGGAGCTGGCGTTCACCGTGCGGGCGCCCGATGGCATCGACCACGACGTGGTGTTGGTCGTCGCGTCCTTCGTCACCGATCCGTCAGCCGGTGATTTCTACGAGTTCAACAAGATCGACCCCGTCAACGACGTGGTGATCGGCCCGCTGTGCCAGGTCGACGAGATGAACCACCGCTCGGCTCGCATCTACGACGGCCTTCAGGTCGACGGTGAGACGGGGGTGATGGCCTACACTGGTGCCGCGCTCCACCACATCGCCTGCACCGCGAGCGCACCGGGCAAGGCGGTGCAGTTTGGCTACTGCCCCGCGGACGTCCACATCGACGCGTTCGTCATGGCCAACCGTGCGATCCGAGCCGACTACTGCGCCGATGGCCACCCGTACACCTTCCCCGGCAACCTCCTCGACATCGACGACAACCTGCAGACGCCCACGATGACGGTCGCCGATGCCTACGACAACCTCGAGAGCGGGCAGACGATCGAGGCGGTGTGGAACGAAAATGGCGTGCTGTGTGTCAGCAAGCCTCGCGCCGCCAGCATCATGCGCGAGGACATCGTGTGCCCCTTCAAGGAGATGGCCGACGGCACCTACGCCTACAACTGGACCCCGCCCACGTGCGACGGCTACATCGACGACAACCCCAACGGAGACATCCGCTTGTACACCCGCACCGCCCAGTAGTGGAGCACCGCACCCACGACGAGTCCGGTCTCTTGCGAGGGCCCGGGCTCGCTGTCGTTGGGGGTCACCGTCGGTCGCGGCGCGGCGTCACTGCATGGATGACAAGAAGATGACGCCGCTGAGGCCGAGCACGATGCAGGACAAACCGACGACCGCCAGCGTGCCGAGGGGGCGGAGATAGGGTTGGCCGGAGCGCAGGAGGTTCGTGAGGAGGGTGAACAGCCGTCGCATACGCGGTAACGGAGCAAGAGCCGTACCAACGTGGATCGCGGTCCGTTGCTGGCGTTGGAGGCCGGCTACAGCCGAAGAGTCGCTCGACCACTCGCTCTGCCGTGACAGGTTGGCACGGCAAGGCAGCCGATGTGTCATCGCTTCGATCGCGGCGGGCTACTCCCCCAACATCGTGCGGAGCCGTCGCTCGGCGTCGTCGAGGGGCTCGGCATCGACCCCGGGAGGCAGGTGTTGCCGCTGGTCGTGGATGAGCGCGAGGGCTCGGGTGGCATGGGGGCGACCCTCATCATCGTCGCCCGCGTCGAAGCATGCGCGGGCGAGCCCGAGCTCGGCGCGCCAGCGGTGGGCCGAGTCGGCGGCGGCGAAGCACTCGATGGCAGAGGCAAAGCACGTGCGCGCCTTGTCGGTCGTACCCTGCTCGAGGTGGATGTCGCCCTGCTCGCACAGCGCGATGGCCTCGTACTCACTGCGGCCCGACGCGGCGCAGGCACGACGACCCTCATCGAGCATGGCGACGGCATCGTCGTGGCGACCCATGGCCCGGAGCATGCGACCCAGGTTCACGCGACAGTCGCCCTCGCTGGCGACGTCGCCGATCTCGATGAAGATCGCCAGGCCCTGCCGGGTGTACTCGAACGCGGGCTCGAACTCGCCGCGGAGGTAGTGACACTCGCCGAGATTGCTGGTCTCGATGCCCTCGCGGCGTCGCAGCGAGAGCGCACGCGCCAGCTCGAGTGCGCGGTGTAGCCACTGGATCGCTTGCTCGTGGTGGCCACACTCGGCATGCACTACGCCCAGCACCGACACGGCTCGATACTCGGCGAGGGTGTCGCCCGCGCGTCGGGCCTCGCTGCGGGCGTGGCGGGCGGCCTCTTCGGCATCGACGAACGCCCCACGCTTGGCGAGGAGCCACGCCTGCTCGCGCAGGGCCAGGGCCCGCAGCACCGCGTGCTCGGGCACGACGGAGGTGAGGACGGGCTGCAGCAGCTGCAGTGCCTCGTCGATGCGCCCCAAGGGCCCTGCGCACCGCGCCACGCGGATCCGAGCGGTGTGGGCCCGCGCCCGATCACCCAGAGCAAGCGCCGCCTCGATCGCGCGGTGACCAACCTCGATGCCGTCGACGAATCGGCCCAGGCCCAGCCGGCACTCGATGAGCTCCAAGCGGGCATCGAGGGCCAGCGAAGGGTCACCATGGTCGGCGGCGAGCTCCACGGCGTGTTCGAGCTCGCCCTCGGCGCGGCTGTACCGACCCAGACGCACGCCGAGCGTGCCCGATAGACAGGCCACAGCTGCAGCGTCGGCGGTCGCGACGGCCGTACCGGCCTTGGCCAGGTGCTCGCGGGCCTCGCTGGCGTGGCGCAGGCACTCTTCCGCGCCGTCGTGATCGTGACGAGCCAGGGCTGCGCGACCGGCCTCGATCCCGTGCTGGAGCGTGGCTGGCCAGTCACCGACGGCGTGGCAGTGGTAGGCGAGCAAGGCCGGCGAGGACGAGGCGTCGTTGGCCTGCAGGGCTGCGACCGCGCGTCCGTGCAGCCGCCGTCGGGCGCGGGGGCGAAGCCCGTCATAGAGCACCCGCCGCAGCCCCGCCATCCCGAAGCGCAGATCGGTCGGGGCTGAGACCGCGTCTTCCTCGGCGAGCAGGCGGGCATCGATCGCCTCGTCGATCAGACCTTCGAGGGTGTCGTTGTCGAGGCCGCTGGCGGCGTGCAACACCTCGGAGCGAAACGTCTCACCCAAGACGCTGGCGAGCTCGAGGACAGGGCGCAACGTCGTCGACACGGCGCGCAGGCGGACGTGGAGCAGGGCCTGGACCGACTCGGGAAGGCTGACGTGGAACAGGTCTTCGCAGCCCCAACCGCCTTCGTCGCGGTGCAGCGTCTGGGCGTCGACCAGCTGCCGGACCAGCTCCACCACCGCGAACGGATTGCCAGCCGTGGCGTGGTGAATGCGTCGGAGGTCTTGCGGGCGCATGCGCACCCGGCCGAACGCAGCGCGAAGCCACTGTGCGATCTCGGTGAGATCGAACGGGGCGAGAGGGACGTTGACGAGCACGCGCTGGGCCGCGAGGCGATCACACCACGCACGAAGGTCCTCGGACTCGGCGTGACGGGCGGTTGCGACCACGAGCACGGGTTGCGGCCCCGAGGCATGAGCGAGATAGGCCAGCAGCTCGAGGTCGAGCGACGAAGCCCACTGCAGGTCGTCGATGGCGACGACGAGCGGAGTGCCGCGCCCGGTGGCCATCAACGCTTGTGCGAGCGCCGTGAGGCTCTGCCACTTGTCTTCGTCCTTGCCGTGGAGGCGCTCCCGCAGGCCGTCGTGGTCGGGGCCGAGCATTCCGAGGAACGTCTCGTAGGGCGGGGGGCGTGCGCCTGCGTGGGGGACCGCGCGTCCCCGCAGGACCGTTGCACCCTTGGTGTGGAGCAGCTCGAGCAATCGGTCGAGCACGCGGGTCTTGCCGATCCCGGCCTCGCCGGTGACCAACGCCAATCGCGGCTCACCCTCCACGAGCTCGGCGTACGCTCGCTGGAGTCGCGCCAGGACTTCGGCCCGGCCGACGAAGGCGTCCTCGGCCGGTTGCGATCGAACCTCGGTCACCGCTTCACCCCGATCGACGTCCGAGGGACGCGGGCTCGACGATGCCGAGTCGGCCACCACGGTGATGTCCTCGGCGATCGGGGTGGTGAGGGAGGGCTGGGGCCCGGTGGGCCGGCTCCGCCGTTGCTTCACCACGGCGCCGGCCAGCGTGGCCAAGCGCTCGGGGGAGCGTGGGCGCTCGGCAGGATCGACCCGCAGCCCTTGTTCGATGGCGTTCGCGATGGCGCTGGGGAGCTCGGGCTCGACCTCGAGCGGGGGCCGGTAGCGACCCTGCGTGATGCGAAACAAGGTGTCGACCAGGGTGCTGCCCCGAAACGGGGTCACGCCCAGCAGCATCTCGTACAGCATCACGGCGAGCGCGAACACATCGCTGGCCGGGCTCACCCGCCCATGCTCCGCCTGCTCGGGCGACATATAGGAGACGGTGCCCACCAGCAGGCCCGGCGAGCTGATGTCCCCGCCTGCGCTCACCATCCGGGCCAGCCCGAAGTCGGTCACCTTGATCGTCTCGCGGTCGTCGTCGGTGCGGGCCACGATGACGTTGCCCGGCTTGAGGTCGCGGTGCACGACCCCGCGGCGATGCCCCGCTTCGACGGCGGCACACAGCCGCGAGAAGATCTCGAGGGTGCGCTGCACGGAGAGCCCGCCGCTGGATGCCGCGATCTCGTCGGCGAGGGTGGGCCCCTCGAGCAGCTCCATCACCATGTAGGGCGCGCCGCCGACGGGATCACCAAAGTCGAAGATCTTCACCACGTGGGGGTGGCGAATGCGGGCGGCGGCACGGGCCTCTTGGACGAAGCGAGCGCGATTGGCTGGCGTGTTCTTCTCGGGGAGGATGACCTTGAGCGCGACGATGTCACCCAAGGTGATGCGCTCGGCCGCATACACCGCACCCATGCCTCCGGAGCCCAGGTGGCGGATGATCCGGTACTTGTCGTCGAGTCGATCCCCGGGGATCAGTGACGCAGGCCCGGGTCGAGATGTATGCCGCAACGGCGAGGCCATCGACGAACTGACGATAGCAGCTCGCGCTGGGTGGGGTTTGCCCTGACGTCTTGGGGGGAGCGAAGCGCCGGCCTCATCGGCGCTGCACATCGAGCCAGACCCCGGTGGTGGGCCGCAGAGTCACCGAGTTCATCAGCGCCAGCGAGTGCCCCACCGAGCCCACGCGCAGCGACTGCGCCAGCGTGGCGAGCACCAGCACCCCCTCGAGCATCGCGAAGTGATTGCCCACGCAGACCCGGGGACCGCCGCCGAACGGGAAGTAGGCGAACCGGTGCAATCGCGAGGCGAGACCGTCGAGCCAGCGCTCCGGCAGGAACACCTCGGGGGCCCGAAACCACCGGGGGTCGCGATGGACGACCCACTGGGGAGTGAGGACTTGCGCGCCCGCGGCGATGGGAAAGCCCGCGATCTCGACCGGTTCGACGACCTCGCGGCCCACCAGGTAGGCCGGGGGGTACAGGCGCATCGACTCGCGGAGCACCGCATCGGTAAACGGAAGATTGGGGACGTCGTCGACGGTGGCAGGCCGAGCTCCAACCACGCGATCGACCTCTTCGGCGAGTCGCCTGGCCGCGTGGGGGTGCTCGGCCAGCAGGTGCAGTGCGTACGACAAGGCCAGCGCAGTCGTCTCGTGGCCGGCGAGGAACA
>JAHZJA010000369.1 GCA_022601155.1 Deltaproteobacteria bacterium
CGGGGCCGGCAAGACCACGATCACCAACATCCTCGCCCGGTTCTACGACCCCGTGGCCGGAGCCGCCCTGGTCGATGGCGTGGATCTCCGTGACCTCGAGCAGGGCCACTACCGCCGTCAGGTGGGCATGGTCCTGCAAGATCCCTATCTGTTCCACGGGTCGGTGCTCGACAACATCCGCTACGGCATGCCCGAGGCTTCGCTACGACGGGTGGTCGAGGCCGCCAAGGCTGCCAACGCCCACGACTTCGTCTGCCGTCTTCCCCACGGCTACGACACCATGGTGGGCGAGCGGGGGCACACGCTGTCTGGCGGCGAGCGCCAGCGGGTCTCCATCGCCCGTGCGCTGCTCCACGATCCACGGATCCTCATCCTCGACGAGGCGACCAGTGCCGTCGACACCGAGACCGAGCGCAAGATCGAGGAGGCCATGCACCGGTTGGTGGCGGGCCGAACCGTCTTCGCCATCGCCCACCGACTGTCCACCCTCCACCGCGCCGATCGACTGCTCGTGGTGGAAGACGGCCGGATCAGCGAGCACGGCACCCACGCCGAGCTGATGAACCGCCCCGAGGGCACCTATCGTCGGCTGTACACGCTGCAGCGCGAGCTCCAGCACGCCGTATGAGGACGACCACCATGAGCACTCCACTCGCCACCGCCGCGACATCCAACGTCCTCGACGCCAGTACTTCGCTGCAGCACGGGGCTGATGGCCGCCTGTGGCTGGGCACGGGCTCCCGTCGCCGTCGCGTCAAGCCCGTGCCGTGCTTCCCCTGGAGCGAGCCCGATCACTACGTCTCGCTCCGGGACGACGACGACGCCGAGCTGGGCCTGGTCGTCGACGCCGACGCACTCGCGCCCGACGCTCGGCAGGCCCTGCGCACCGCGTTGGCCGAGGCCGGGTTCGTGTTCGAGGTCGAGCGTGTCCTCGACGTCGTCGAGGAGATCGAGATCCGCACGTGGTCGGTCGTCACCGGGCAAGGGCCGCGTACGTTCCAGACCGCCCGCGACGCCTGGCCCCGCCAGCTGCCCTCGGGCGACTACCTCATCCGGGATGTGGCGGGCGATCTGTACCGTGTGCGCAACCCCGAGAACCTCGACGCCGAGAGCCGGCGCCATCTATGGGCGTTCGTGGAGTAGCGGCCTGCTCACCCGGGGGTGCTCGGGCGCTGCACGACGTACACCAGCTCGGGTCCCACCTCGAACGAGGCCGCCGTCCAGCCCAAGCCGTCCAGAAGCTGTTCGAACCTTCGGGCGTAGGTCTGCCCCATCCCCTTCGCGCGACCACCGAGTGATCGGGTCGGGAAGCTGACGACGATGCGCCGCGCAGGGATCGTCCTCAGCAGGGCCTCGCTCGCCCCGGCCCGCTGCTGCTCGAGGCACGGCAACGTCTTGAGCACCAAGGCCACCTCGGTGTCTGGCCACTGCGGCACGGCGAGCAAGTCGATCACCGCACCGTGGGCCTCCATCCCCAGCCCCCGCAGGCTGTGCCCCACGAACTCGATCAGCGCGTGGTCGATGTCCCACGCGTGGTAGGCCGCGCCCGGCCGCAGCCCCAGCCACGGAGACGCCAGGGGTCCCAGGCCACACGCCAGGTCGAGCACCGACGCAGGCTGTCCCATGTGCTCGCGCAGCGTCTCGTAGAACGGATCGAGGTAGTCGAGGCGCTCGCGCGTCGAGACGTGCTGCGCCATTGCCCGGCGCAGCGCCGCTCGCCTGGCCTCCTCGTCGGTGGCCGCTTCGATCTGTGCGGTCAGTCGGGCGTAGCGGGGCGGCTGCGGCAGATAGGCCCCAAACACCTGGTGGAGGGCCCGCTTACTGCGCTTGACCGCGTCGGGCACCCGCCCTCCGGCCGCCGCCAGCTGCTCCCGTGCGATCCGCTCCACCGTGGCCGGATCGACGTGGCGATACCGTCGAGAGGCCAGCACCGCGGCGACCACTGGGGCCACCGCGGATGCCGGATCGGACTCAGGCATCGGCGAGCGCCGCGGTCACCACCTGCACCGCCTCGTCCACCGGGATGCGCGTCTGCTCGCGGCTGTCGCGTTGCCGCATCGTCAGCGTGCCGTCCTCGAGCGTCTGCGTGTCCACGGTGAGCGCGTAGGGGGTGCCGATCTCATCGTGACGGGCGTAGCGCTTGCCGATCGCGTGCTGCTCGTCGTAGCGCGCGTTGATCCCCGCCACCCGGAACTGCTCCACCACCTTGCGTGCCACCTCGGGCATGCCGTCCTTCTTGACCAGAGGCAGCACCGCCGCCTTGATCGGGGCCAGGCGAGGATGCAAGCGCAGCACCGTGCGCGCCCCCTTGCCGTCGGCGTCGCCCGGCTCCTCGTCGTAGGCGTCGCACAGCACCGCCAGCACACCACGGGTCGCGCCTGCGGCCGGCTCGATCACGTGGGGCAGAAACCGCCAGCCCTTCTTGCCGGTCTCGGGGTCCTCGGCCTCCGGATCGAAGTACACGAGCTTCTTGCCCGAGGCATCGGAGTGCGCCCGCAGGTCGTAGTCGGTGCGACTGGACACCCCCTCCAGCTCGTCCCAGCCCCACGGGAACTTGTACTCCACGTCGAAGCACCCGTTGCTGTAGTGCGCCAGCTCGTCGGGGCCGTGGGCCCGCAACCGCAGGTTGTCCCCGCGGATGCCGATCGACTGCCACCAGCGCATCCGCTCTTCCTTCCAGTACTCGAGGTACTCGGGGCCCTGCCCCGGTCGCACGAAGTACTCCATCTCCATCTGCTCGAACTCGCAGGAGCGGAAGATGAAGTGCTCCACCTTCACCTCGTTGCGGAAGCTCTTGCCCATCTGTGCGATGCCGAACGGAAGCTTGGCTCCC
>JAHZJA010000370.1 GCA_022601155.1 Deltaproteobacteria bacterium
GCTCGACGACGGCCAGATCGAGGGCTACGTGGAGAGCCTCGGCACGCCCGGGGCACAGCTGCAGCTGCTCCTCGAGCGCGAGCCTCGGCTGCGGTCGCTCGCCCGAAGCCCGCTGATGCTGAGCATCATGGCCGCGGGCACTCCCATGCGTACCGTCGCGACGCCCGACGATCGTCGGCACGATGTGTTCGAGCTGTACATCGACGCGATGTTCGATCGTCGCGGTGGCACTCCGCCCGAAGCTCGTGCGCGAACGCTGGCGCAGCTGTCGTGGCTTGCGCGCTCGTTGCACCGTCGGTCGCTGTCCGAGCTGTGGATCGAGCGGATGCAGCCGCACTGGTTCGAGGCACGCCGACTGCGGGTCGCGTTCATCGTGCTGGTGCTGCTGACGGTCACCGTGCTGCACGTGGGGATCAACGTCGCCGCGAACGTACTGGTGGATGGGGTCGAGCTGGGGCTGTCGACCGGCCTCAGCCTGGGCCTCATCTCGACCCCGATCATCTTCGTGTTCACCGGGATTGGTCGGGTACGTCCCGTCGAGGCCTTGCGGTGGTCGTGGCGCAATACGATCACGAGCATGCCACGCGCGCTCGGCTTGGGTGCGCTGGGAGGCCTGGCGTTCGGCATGGTGTTCGAGCCGCTCAGCGGCGTCGTCATGGGACTGGCGGGCGGAGCGTTGGTGGGCTTCGTCTCTGGTCTCTCGGTGGTCGACATCGGCCAGCACACGCGACCCAACGAGGGAATTCGACAGTCGGCGCGCAACGCCGTTGGTGTGTTCCTGCTCGTCGCCGCAGTGAGTGGCCCCTTCCATGGCTATGTCGTCGTGCCCGTGGCGCAGCGGTTGGTGGGAGATCTCAGCCTGGTGGGCATCGTCCCTGGCTGGTCGGTCATCGTGGGCTCGGCGGTTCTGTACGGCATGATCCTGGGCTTGATCCGCGGAGGGGTGGCGGTGATCCAGCACGCGTGGCTGCGGGCACTCGCGCGCGGGGCTGGCCTGCTCCCGTGGGACCTGCCGGGTTTGCTCGATCGCGCCTGCGAGCGCGCGGTGATGCGTCGAGTGGGCGGCGGCTACATCTTCTTGCACCGCAGCCTGCTCGAGCATCTCGCGGCACGCCCCCCGTGAGTCTCAGGGGGCAGGAGCGCCGCCCGAGGGCCCATCGAGCTGCGCTGCGATCTGCGAGCCCAGGCCCGGGTCCAGCCGCTCGATCTGCTCGACCAGCAAGCGGCGGGCGCGATGGAGTCGGCTCTTGATCGTGCCCAGCGCGACCTGTTGGATCTGGGCGAGATCGCGAATGGACACGCCCTCCCAATAAAACAGCTCCACGGCGACCTGAAGCTCGAGGGGAATGCGTCGCAGAGCCTCCAGCAGCAGTCGCTCTTCGACGTGACGGGCGACGATCTGGCTGGGGCTCGGATCGAGGTCGAACACCGAGCTCAGTCCGAAATCGGGGTCGACCCGCTGGTCGCGGCGGCGGTCACGGTAGTGGTCGAACAACACATTGCGCGCCACCCCGAACAAGAAGGTGCGAAAGCTGGAGTCCCCGCGGAACTTGCTCGCGGACTCCACCGCCACCAAGAACGTGCGCTGCACCAGATCGTCCGAGGCATCGCCCACCTTGTTGTGAAAAAAGCGCGCGATGCTCTCGTAGTGCGCCTCGATCAGCTGCGCTCCTGCCTCGCGATCGCCACCCTGCCATCGGGTCATCAGGTGCAGATCGTCAGTCAACGGCTCGAGCGTAGCTCGGCCCCCCGCGGTCGGGCAACCGCGAGGGGGAGCGCTCGATCTTCGACGACTAGTAGTAGCAGTTGTTGATCTCGCCAGTGCTGTACGGACCGTGGAAGTAGCTCCACCCCGCGATGTCGTTGTTGCTGACCCAATCCATGCGAGCCCGGAGTAGGTCGTTCCACTGGTTGGACAGGGTGTAGGTCCCGTGTCCGCTGGAGAAGGCGAACGGACCGTAGGTCTGGAGGATGGCGCTTCCGGGCTCACCGCAGCCGTTGTCAGCGGTGGGGAACCCGGTGCGGCAGCGCCACGCGGTCAGGCGAATCTGGCCCTGACATGCTGCGGTCGACGTTCGTAGGTATCCCTTGAGGCCTCCCTGGGAGGTCTTGGGGGTCCACTGCGTATAGCCCGAGGTCTGCCAGAAAGCCTGTGCGTACTTGCGACGCCGCGCCTCCGGGCCCGCGGATTGGTTCACCTTCTCCGTGTTGTAGGCGCCCGGGCGGTACCCGTTGTAGAACGCGTTGGCCTTGCTCTTGGTGCAGCCTACAGTCGTCGGAGCGATGACGGGACCTTCGTCGTCGATCAGATCTTCGGGGCCGAGCTGCGACTCCAGATCACTGGAGTCGCGCGGTGCTCGGGTGAAGGGCGCGGCCGTCAGCAGTACCGACGGTACCTCCGATTCCGGTGCGATGCTCCGGTAGAGCTCGGCCGCCGTGATGGCCGAGCTGCTGCGCACCGGGCCCTCCACCCCATCGGGGACCCACTCGAACAGGGCCACTTCATCGTCTTCCGACATGAAGAACGCCACGTATGCGCCGTCTTCGGTGACGACCTCGACTGCCGGTGGCGTCGTGAGAGCCTCGGCTTGGGTCTGCAAGCTGGCCAGCTGCTCGGCCGTGGCCTGTGACAGGCCCAGCTCCGGGTTCGTGGGCAGTGCGCTCGTGGAATTGGTTGCGTCCTCGGGGAGA
>JAHZJA010000371.1 GCA_022601155.1 Deltaproteobacteria bacterium
CCTGGAGGTGCGTGGAGGGGGCCAGATCGCCGTGATCGAACCCGCGGCGAGAAGTTTCGGCGGCTTTGGCAACTGATCTCGCCTTCGCCGAACCTTCGCGCGCTGTCTGGGACGGCCTGACCGCGACGCCCGACGAAATCCTCGACGTCGGCACCACGGACGACGGCTTGGTCTTCCTGGTCATGGAGTTCTTGCGCGGCCGCGATCTCAAGGCCGTGCTCGTGCAGGAGGGTCCGTTGCCCTGGCCCAGGGCGCGGCACTTCCTGCTCCAGGCGGTGGCGGCCCTCCGCGAGGCACACCGACGCGACGTGATCCACCGCGACATCAAGCCGGCCAACTGCTTCGTGTGCGAGCCCGAGGACGAGGGCATGCCCGAGCGGATGAAGCTGCTGGACTTCGGCATCGCCAAGATCCAGACCGACCCCAGTGCCAGCACCAGCGGGGCGGGTCATCGAGGCCTCACGCAGACGGGCGAGCTGGTGGGGACGCTGGCGTACATGGCCCCAGAGTTTGCCGATGGTCGGCCCGCCAGCATCCACACGGATATGTACGCGGTGGGGATCATGGCGTACCAGCTGCTCACGGGTGAGGTTCCGTTCAAGGGACGCAACGAGTTCCAGGTGCTGGCGCGTCATCTCAATGAGCCGCCCGTGCGGCCGCGCGTACGGATGCCGACCATCCCCGAAGACGCCGAGTCGGTCGTGCTGACGTTGTTGGCCAAGAAGCCCGAGCTTCGGTTCGCATCCATGGCCGAGGTCGAGCGCGCGCTGCTGAAGATCCCCGGTGATGACGACGACGACGCGCTCAAGGTGATCCCGCGCGGCAACAAGGAGGGCAGCGGGCCGAGCGTGCAGGCGCGGAGCCGAGAAAGCAGCGGGTCGAGTGTGCAGATCCGTCGGCGGGAGGGCAGCGGGCCCAAGCGCAAGCGGGTGATCTCGGAGGCGCCGCCACTGGGCCGAGGTCCGCGGCCGCGGGCGAGCACACCCTCGGTACCGATGTCGGCCGTACCTCCGCCGTCGCCATCGCCCGTACCCCCGCCGCAGTCCACCATGGAGACCAGCGATCGGTGGGATGAGGTCCACGACTTCGAAGGCGATCCGCCACCATCGATCCCAGAGCCCAAGCGCGAGTGGGGGACCGTGGCGACGATCATCCTGCTGGCGCTGCTGTCGGCCGCAGCGATTGCTTCGGTGGTGGTGCGGCAGCAAGGGATCGAGATCCCGTGGCCGTGGTCGGACGCACCCCCGACGGAGTCCGAGGTCGCAACGCCGCCGATGGATCAACCGGGGGTTGCGGCTGAGCCGTGACCCACGCGTGTCGTCGTACCCATCCGGTCAGGGACAGGCCGATTGCCCGATCCCGTCCGCAGACAGCGGCAAGGCGTGGGTCTCGAGGACCATGCCGCCCATCTCGAACTCCACCACGGTGCTGCTGGATGTCCCGGTGCCGCTCTCGGAGTTGGTCGCAAGGCCGAAGAAGTTCCCCGTGCTTCCGTCGTAGGCAATGTCGAACACATTGACGTTGCCGCCGAGCCCGTTGGGGTTGGCGATCATCGCCTGGGCCACGATGGCGGCGTCGTAGCGGACGAAGAACGAGCTGGCGCCGTCCCAAAAACTCGCCCACAGCTGGACGCCATCGGTCGCCATGCCCTGCCCGGTGCCGTTGCCGGTGGGGGTGCTCCCCAGCAGTGCGCCGGCGGTGGAGTAGCGATGAATCGTGGCGTCGTTACGGCTCATCACCACGATCTCGTTGTTGAACACGGTGATGTGCTTGGGATAGGCGAACGGTGTCCCAAACTGCGCATCGAGCCCCACGCCTGCCCCGGGCGTGAACGAGCCGAAGATGTCGTTGAAGTGCTCGGGTACCCAGGCTGAGGCCGAGCCCTCCGGAAGATTGCAGTCGACATCGTTGGCTTGTGCCTGGTGGTAGAGGATGGGGGCGACCATCGGCTCCCACTGCCAGATGCTGTCGACGTTGTGCTCGGTGAACAGGAACACGGCGTCGGAAGGGACCAGACAGTTTCCGCCGATGCACTCTTGGTCGCCAACGCAGGAGGTCATGCAGTCACCGCAGGTGGCCAGCGAGCCGAGGTCGGCTTCACATCCGTCCCCGAGCAGATCGCGGTTGCAGTTGGCGGTGCCTTCGGTGCACTGAGCCTGGCACGCGATGCATGCGAAGCCGGGACCGTCTGCCTCGCACTGCTCGCCCGCCGTGTCGTTGATGGTTCCATCCCCGCATACGGCGGGAGAGCAGTCGGCGTCGCACTCGGCGCTCTGTCCCGCGTCGTCGCAGCCTTCCTCGCCCGCCCACAGCAGACCATCACCACACGTCGCATCGCGGCACTGGCTGGTACAGGCCTGGGTGTCGCCGTTGCCCGCCCCTAGATCGCACTCCTCGTCGCCCTCCACTCGCCCGTTGCCGCACATGGCCCCGCCGCCCGAAGAGCTGTCGAGGCCGACGGTCTCGCCGGTGGTGGGTGCACTCGTGCTGCCTTCGTCCGTCGTCGAGTCGACGCTGGCGGAGGTGGATGTCGAATCCGCGGGATCCGTGTCGGTCGAGCCGGGCAATGGGGTGGCCGTGGTCGCCAACCCGGAGTCTTGGGGCGGCGAGAAGCAGCCGAGCGTCGTCGCGATGCACAGGACACCACCTGATTTCCAGTGTGGGTGGCCATGCGAGCGGGGGGGTCGGTGCATCATGGTCGGCTCTCGATCTGCCCGTGCGAGGCTGATGCCGTCGAATATACCGTGGTCGCTCTGCTCGCGAGACGAGGGTGGTGTGGGGCGATGCCCGGGTCCCGGGTCAGCGCTCGGCGGGACCTCGGTACATGCCCAGCCGTTGCAGGCGCTGCCGCAAGCCCTTGCGACTGACGCCAGCGGCCCGGGCCGCCGCGCTCAGGTTCCCCGCGGTGTTCTGCAGGGTGCGCTCGAGGTAGCTCCGCTCGAGCCGCTCGATCGCAGCGGGGAGCGGAAGGTCGAGAGGGTCGTGGGTGCTGGCCATGGGGGCGTCGCGGACCATGCGAATGTCGGCCGGTTGCAGCACTGGGCCCGCGGCCAGACGAGAGGCGCGGCGCAGTACCTTGACCAACTCGCGGACGTTGCCCGGCCATGTGTGGTTGCGCAGTCGCGCCCGCGTCTGCGGGGCCATGCGCAGGGGCTGCTGGTGTTGCTGTGCGAGATCGGTCAGGACGTGCTCGGCGAGCAGCTCGATGTCGTCGCCGCGCGCCCGCAGTGGGGGTAGCGGCACACACTCTTCCACGAGCCGGTAGTAGAGGTCCTCGCGGAAGTACCCCTCGGCGACCATCGTCTGAAGATCGCGGTGGGTCGCGGAGATGACTCGGACGTCGATGGGCCGGGGTCGTCGCTCACCCAAGCGCTGGACTTCGCGGCGGTCGAGCACGCGCAGCAGCCGTGGCTGCAGCTCGGGCGGAAGCTCGCCGATCTCGTCGATGAACAGGAACCCGCCATCGGCTGTCTCGAACGCTCCCGGTGCGTCGTCGTGGGCTTGGGTGTACGCACCCTTCGCGTGTCCAAAGATCGCATCCTCGGCCAGGTCGCGAGACAGCCACGCGCAGTCGAGCACCACGAACGGTCGTTTCGCGCGTGAGGATGCCGCATGCAGGGCGCGGGCGGCCATCTCCTTGCCGGTCCCGGTCTCACCCTGGATCAGCACATCGAGGTCGGTGGGGGCCAGCCTTCGAAGCCGAGCGAACGTCTCGCGCATCGCAGGGCTGCACCCCACCATCTGGTGGAACCGCGACTCCGTCGCCAGTGGAACCTCGATCGAGCCAGAGCCCACGATTTCGAACCGGTGCTCCCCAGCGTGAAACCACGCGCCCGACTGTAGCCATGCTTCGCAGATCCGAGCACCGCTGACCCACGTGCCATTGGTGCTGCCCGGGTCGAACAGACGGACTCCATGCGCCCCCAGCTCGAGCCAGAAGTGACTGGCGCTGATCGAGGGATCGTCGATCACCACATCGTTGACGGAGCTGCGACCGCACCCAATTCGATCCTTGGTGATCGTCTCGTGGCGGTCGGGCCGTTGGGGATGGGTGACGCGGAGCGACAGCCGACCGGGACGATGGTGCGTGGTTTCGAAGGGAGCGGGACGGACGACAGTGCGGGGGAGCACGACCTCGGACACGCCGCGCACCATGACCTGCGTAGGGCACCGGCGCAACGAAAGTTCGACGAGCGAACGCGCGAGGCGGGACTGCAATGAGGTGGATGCAACCGTACCAGGCACTGCGGGGTCGGAGGTTCCACTCGTGGCTTGGTGAGCACCCGAACTCCTGGATTCGTCGTTCGTTGTCGTGGTGGCACGGAACTTGTTGTGATGAGTGACGGCACGAAGAATATCGTCGTGAACTGGAACGAAGTGTTTCGGTGAAATTGGGGGGTCGACGACCATCACGGCGGTCCCCCACACTCGGCGGCCTGGGCCGTCTCAGGAGTTCCTCCGATGGTTGCGATCTCGATTCCAGGACACGAAGTGCTTCACCTCGTTGGTGAAGGCGGTATGGCGCAGGTCTGGGCTGGGGCTCGCTTGGGCGCAGGCAAGGCGATCAAGCCCGTCGCGATCAAGGTGATTCGTCCCGACTACGCCTCTGACACACGCTATCGCGAGATGTTCTTGGCGGAGGGGCGCACGACGATGATGTTCAGCCACGGCAATGTCGTGGCGGTATTCGACGTGGGGGCCGTCGATGAACAGCTGTACATCGTGATGGACTGGGTCGACGGTGTCACCTTTGCGGAGTTCGAGAAGAAGATCGTGTTTCAGGGCAATGGGCCGCTCGACCTCGCGGTGATCATGGGCATGATCACTCAGCTTCTGTGCGGTCTCGACTATGCGCACAACTACCGCATCAATCGTCAGAGGGTGGGGATCGTGCATCGTGATGTCTCGCCCTACAACGTGATGGTGACGTCCTCGGGGGAGGTCAAACTGATGGACTTTGGGGTGGCCCGCGTCGCGGGAGGTCAGACGACGCGCAGCCTCAAGGGGAACCTGGTCTACATGCCGCGCGAGCAGGCTCAGGGCGATCCGAGAGTCGAGAGCGATCTGTTCGCCGTGGGGGGCATCCTGCATGGGCTGCTCGAGGGGCGTCGCTTTCGCGGTCACTGCCGCACGGAGGACGAGCTGTTGCGGGAGATCTGGAGCGGTGAGGTGCCGCCCCTGCGCCGGGCGGGGGTGCCGGAGGGGCTGGACCAGCTCCGGCGCGATCTACTTGCGCCCGACTGGCGCGCCCGTCCCCACAGCGCGGCCGAGGTCGTCAAGCGACTGGCCACCTTGCCCGTGCCGCGCCACTCGTCGTTGTTGCCCATGCAGCTGCTCTACCGCACGTCGTTCGGCGACTCGCACTCGGGGCTGACCCGCTTCGCCCACCACGATCCGAGGGTCTGGGTGGAGCACATGCGCAAGCTCGGTCGCAAGGAAGGACGCGGCCATCGAGTGGTGGAGCGGGAGTCGTCGGTGGTTCCACTCGGAGGCTCGCGGCCCGGGGTGCGCCCGCGGGCACACGAAGCCGCAGGAGTGCATCCGGCGGGAGGGGCTCGCCGGATGGCCCGCGAGGTGTTCGATCAGTCCAAGACCACGGTGTATCGCTCGGCCGTGCCCGGCCCGATCTCTGGGGCCGCCAAGGTGCGGGAGCCAGAGACTTCGAGGGCAGACGCTGCGGCGCCACGAGCGGGGCAATCGCGAGGAGGTGTGGCGATGCGACGGCCGAGCACTTCGCGGCCGCACGTCGTTTCGGACGAAGCGGTCGCGTCGCGGGCCGCGAGCGTTTCGCCGGACGCGAGCGCCTTGCAGAGCCCTGGCGTGTTGCGGGACGCAGGTGCTCCGCGGAGACCGATCGCGCCGCGGGGGCCCTCCGCCGAGCACGACACCCTGCGCCTGTCGTGGTCGTTGACGGGCCCTGCGACCGAGCCCTCGGCGACGCCGACGGATATGGACCCCAGCGACAGCGGCAACGTGTGCCCCACCTTGCGACTGCCGTTTCGTGGTCGGCCGTGGTCGAAGTCCGAGGCTGGCGAGCCGTCCCGCAGCGAACTCGACGACACCGTCATGACCCGCGAAGCCACGGGCCCCGACGGTGACGGCCTTCCTCCCCGGTCACGACGACGCGGGCTCACTCCGAGCGCCCTGAGCATCGTCCTCGTCGCCGTCGTCACGGGGCTGGCGCTGCCGAATGCGTGTGGCGCAGGCAGTGATTCCGCGGGGGAGGTGGGTCGATGAGTCGGCTGGGACCCGTGTGCCATGAAGATGCGCCCGCGCTCCTGGGCCGCACGGTGGGCAACGGCCGGTTCGAGGTGTTGGGAGAGCTTGGGCGTGGAGGCATGGGTGAGGTCTACCTGGCACGTGATGATCGCTCGTGCCGCGAGGTCGCGCTCAAGGTCATCGCGGCGCGCTACGTGGGCCGGTCGGAGCGGGAGCAGAGGTTCCGCAACGAGGCCGAGTACGCGCAGCGGGTGGGGGGCCACTGCCATGTGGTGGCGGTGGATGAGCTGGGAACGCTCGACGACTGCGATGACCGTCTGTTCATGACGATGGAGCGGATCGAGGGGCCCACGCTCGCGATGGAGCTCGCGATGCAAGAGCGGTTGGCGTTGCCACGGGCGGTCACGTGGGCGCGGCAGGTCGCCGATGGGCTGGCGGCGATCCACGCGGCGGGCATCGTGCATCGCGACCTGTCGCCCGCCAACATTCTCATCGAGCGAGGCTCCGAGTGCGCCAAGATCTTCGACTTTGGGCTCGCGAGCGAGATGGATGCGCCCGTGTCGTCGAGCCTGGGTCGGCTGACGTTGCTGGGCGAGGTGCCTGGAACCCACGGGTACATGGCACCCGAGCAGGTCTCGCAGGGCGCACCGTCGGGCACGATGGACGTGTACGCGTTTGGGGCGGTGCTCACCGAGATGTTGGTGGGGCACAACCCCTTCGCCCACCTCGATCGCGAGGAGTACATCGACTGGCAGCAGACCTCGCGTGACGAGACGCCATCGATTCGACGGTGGGGTCTGGCGCTCCCCGAGGGCCTGGTGGGGCTCATCGACGACTGCCTCCGACGCAACCCCGCCCAGCGCCCTCGGGACGGTGCCGCGCTGCTCGCTCGGCTCGATGCGCTCACGCCCGCGCCAGTGGTCGCGCTGGTCCCGGTTCATCCGCTGCCTCCTGTGGTGCTCGACGAGGTCTCCGACGATGCGAGCACCATCGAAGCCCGCATCGTCGAACCCCGTCCGCGACGCTGGTCCTGGCGAGTCGCCGTCGAGGTCTTGGTGGGCGTCGTCTTGTTGTTGGTGGGCGTCGCGATCGGTCGCGGGTCGCACCCGACCCTGGGCGGTGTACCGGTGGCACCACGTAGGTGGGCTCCATCGCCATCGGTCGTGCGGGGCGAACCGGTCCAGGTGACGTCGACCGGGTTGCCGCGAACTGCGGACGTTGAAGCGGTGGTCGAAAGGGAGCCAGGGTCGCCACCGTTGAACTTGCATCCGACGGTGCGCAATCGGTCGGGATCGATGCGACGGGCCCCGGCTCGACTCTCGTGCAAGGCTCGACGGGCGCGAGCCGACGACGCCGAGGCCGGCGGGGATTGGCCCACCGTCCTCGACCTCACCCGCAACCAGCGGTGCTGGCCGCAGTCCGTGCACCGCATGCGACTGCGCGTTCATGCGCTGTCGGAGACGGGGCAATACGTACCGTGTCTGGAGCTCGCCACCGGATCCGAGGACCCCGAGGTCTCGAAGTGGAGAGCCCAATGCGAACGAGGACTATGGACGCCGCAGCCGTGAGGTGCGTGGTGCTGACGAGTATCGCGACGATGATCGGAGTTGCATCCCCATCGGCGGCCTGGGCCGCCCCCTGCCCGGGGCGGGTCGTGGTGGATGCCGACCAGCTGCTGCCCGAACACGCCGCTGAGCTCGTTCCCCGCGTTCGGGCGACGGCCGAGCAGCACCTGCAGGAGCACCACGAGGTGCGGATCGACCCCCGGGCGGCCGTGTTCATGGCGATCGAGCTGCGTCCGATCGTGGGGGTCGACGAGCGCAACAAGGTGATCTTTCGCGTGGCCATCTTCGATGGAGCGACCGCACTCCATCGAGGAGCCCCGACCAGCTGTTGGGGGTGTGACGAAGAATCCCTGCTCGAGTCGGTGGTGGAGCGCGTCGACAGTGCGGCGGCGGCCATGCCCCGAGCGTGCGGGGCGGAGTCATCGGTTCCCCTTGTCCGCAGTGCAGAGGCAGGGTCCGGCCGACGGCCTGAGCCCGGCCATGATGCGCCGGATTCGGCGGTCGAAGCCCAGCCCCCACGTCCGCTGAGCCCCGAGGGCGCCGAACCGGAATCCCACACCACGCGCCGTCCCTCGCGGGTCCTCCGCAACGTGGGCATCGGGCTCACAGCCGCCGGGGTGGCGGTGACCGGAGCCGGCGTCGGGATGGTGGTCGCGCCGGTTCGCCGCACGAACACCAGCGCGGAGCGAGCCGTGGTGTTCGACCCACGCCCATCGGGTGTGGCATTGGCTGCAGTGGGTGGGGCGATCGCGGCGGGCGGGGTGGCATCCCTCGTCATCGATGCGGTGCGGCGGCGTCGAGCCGTGCGCCTGACGGTAGGCCCCACTGCGTCGTCTGGGCGGGTGGGGGTGTTCATAGGAGGTCAGTGGTGAGAACAAACGACACAATCGGTACAACGACGATGGGCGGGGTCATGATGATCGTCGCCCTCGGGTGGGGACAGAGCCTGGCGTGCACGCAGGTGGTCATCAATGAAGACCACTGTGCATTCCTCAATGGAGACGCGACATGTCAGCAACGACACGGAGCCGCGCTGCCGTTTTGTGAGCGCGGGGCATGCAGCGGCGCGACGACGGGTGATGGGTGTGTGGCCGAGCGCCCGCAGCCGGACGAGTGCTACAGCCCGTGTGGCGGCCAGAGCTCGTTTCCCGACGATTCCTCGTGTCTCGATGGGGGCACGGACTCCGTCGACGGGGGCACCACGACCAGAACGTCGTCGACCGGGGCGACCGACTCGGCCGCCGACGACACGGGCACCACCAGCGGGGTCGATCCCTGCGGTGACGACAATGACTGTCGCGGCGGCGCCACGCCATTTTGTGGCCAGGCTGGAGTCTGTGTGCCGTGCAGCGCCGTAGAGGAGCCCGATGCTGCATGCGGCGATGCCAACCCCGATCTTCCGTTGTGCATCGACGGGCAGTGCGTGCAGTGCAGCCCACGGAATCCAGCCAGCTGTGCGGGAGTCACCCCCGTGTGTGATGCGGCGACCTCGATGTGCGTGCCGTGTCGGGAGCACATGCAGTGCGAGCCCGCGGCCTGCAACTTCTTTACGGGGGCCTGTCTGCCGGCCGCCGAAGTCGCGCACGTGGGCCCGGGACAGCCGTTCGTCACGCTGGCCGACGCGGTGTCGAGCATCTCCGCAGGGGGTCAAGCCACGCTCATCGTCCACGAGGGGGTCTACGCCGAGTCGGTGAGCGTCGACGGGGGTCGTACCGTTGCGGTGCGGGTCAGCCCCGGCGAGAGCCCCACATGGGTTGGCCCTGGTGTGGGGGAGGGGCCGCAGCTGGTGGTGACCGAGGGGACGGTGATCATCGACGAGCAACAGCTCTCGGGGAATGGTTCGTCGAGCACGCCCGCGGTGGTGGTCGATGGCGGGCTGCTGTGGGCCGACCGGACGCGGATCATCGGCAATGTCGGGGGCGCGTTGGCGGCCGACGCTGGGGCCGAGGTGGTGCTGCGCAACGGCTTCTTCGGCGGCGATATCAACGATGTCACGGCGATCGACGTCGTGCAGTCGTCGGTGACGATCGTCTACTCCACGCTGGGGGCGGGATTCGGGGCAGCGACGGCCCTCGACTGCGATGTGACGGCGGTGGTCGACGTGCGCAATTCCTTGCTCGTGGCGCGGACCACCGACCCAGAGGTTGCGTGTGGGTTCGCGACGATCGAGACCAGCGTCAGCGAAGCCGAGTTGGGCGGCACGAACGTTGGGCTGGGCGAGATGAGCGTGGCCTGGTTCGAGGACTATGCTGCGGGCGATCTGCACCTGGCCAGCCCTCCCGCGGCGGTGATCGATGCGGCACTGTGGCAGCAGGGAGATCCCGAGATCGACATCGACGGCGAGCCTCGACCGGACATCGATGGCGCCAGGGATGCGGCGGGGGCCGACGTGCCTTGACCCGACGACGCTCGTGCTAGCGTGGGCGCCTCTGGCCAGGACGTCCGCAATGATCGAAACACTCTCGGTAAGGCTCTGCACCATTGCGCTGGCGATGACCGCGGTCTCGACCGCGGGTTGTGACGACAAACCCAAGTCCAACGACGCCAAGGCGGCTGCCCCATCGGATGCCAAGTCCGGTGCTGCAGCCGAGGCGAAATCCGAGGTCGAGGCATGCGGTCCTGCGTATGCCGAAGCGCTGAAGAAGGAGCTGCTGTCGTACTGCGCGGTGTCTTCGCAGGTCTCGCGTCTCGAGCTCGCCGAGGCCCCTTGGAATCCGCCTCCTACCGACATCCCGGAGCGGCTCGCCGTGGAGATGAGCCCGAACGTCGTGAAGGTGGGGTGGTCGGCCACCGTCGACGCTGCAGGCCTCGGAGCCGCGCTCAGCCAGGCGCGAGAGGCCGACGCCTTCGGGGGCAAGGTCGCGACCGACTGGGTGCTGTCGATCGATGGCAGTACGCGGCGCAACGAGCTCGCGGATGCGTTCCGCTCGCTCGCGATGGCCGGCTACGGCAAGGGCAAGATCGTGTTCGCGACCAAGCCGACCTCGCCGCTGCCCAAGCCCAGAGATTCGGCCCGGCTTGCGGCGCTGGCCAAGACGCTAGCCGACACCGACGGGAGTACGAAGGCCACGTTGCTTGCCAAAGAGATCCAAGACGTCGTTGGCTCGTGCCAGGCCTTCGAAGATGCGTTTGGTGCGGTGGCCACCGTCCCGGCCGATCAACGCTGTACGGCCATGGTGAAGGGCATCTCTCATGCGATGGTCGAGTGTCGGTGCCCCGAACAAGAGGATGAACTCGTGACGTTGATCTACGGGGTGACCGTGGGGACCGCAGTACCCGAGTACCTGGGACACGTCACCCCGGTGGTGATCGATTCCAAGGCGCCCTCTCGACCCGGCGAGACCTGGGCCGAGGTGGTTGCCGGTCTCGATGAGGCGGCGCTCGACGGCTTGTGGATCGCGCCATAGCGCGTCGCGGCAACCAAGCGCCGAGCAAGGAACGGCGGCGCGGCCTCGCGTGCCTGGCATCGTCATGGCGATGCATTGGGTGAGGCGCTCGCGGGTGTCTGACCCACGCTCACACGCTCGACGCCTGAGCGGTGGATCGCCACTGGCCCTCGCGCCACAGCGCGGAGCACTCGTTGGTGCCCGGCTCAGACACCGGCTCAACTCGGGACGGAGTTCACGGCCGGCCGGACCTCCAATCCGTTTGTTGGATAATTTACTTTCATTACTTACTTCAATTCCTTATATATCTCAAGGTGTGGTCGCCGGTACATCGCGGAATATTCGTATTAATAGTTTCGTTCGGGACGGCGTGCTTCACCCGTCCGGTGGAAGATCCGTCTGGGGGCGGGGGCTCGAGCACGGGTGCGGCGGCCACGACCCTGCCCCTGCCCTCGCCCACTTCCAGCGGCGAGATGCCCATGCCGCCGGGCACGACGACCGGAGCAGCGGCCGACACCACGATGGGTGGAAGCAGCACGGGCCGCCCGGGCTTGGGAGAAGGTGAGGACTGCAGTCTGCTCCACCAGGACTGCGCCGAGGGCCTCAAGTGCATGCCGTACACCACCACCCCCGCGCAGGGTGGCATTCCATGGGAAGCCAACGGGTGCTTTCCGGTGCATCCCGATCCGGTGGGGCCGGGCGAGCCCTGCCAATGGTTCGACGGATTCTTTAGCGGGCACGACAACTGCGGCTTCGCCCAGGTCTGCATGGGCTTCAGCGAGGACCATCCCGGTGAGTGCCGCGATCTGTGCCGAGTAGAGGACCCCGACGACCAAGTGGGGGAGTCGCTGTACTGCCCCGATCCGAAGACGGGCACCGCGACGTGTCAGCGGTGCTTTTGCTGGTGCGAGCCCGTCTGCAACCCACTCGAGCCCAACTGCGAAGAGGGAGAGGTGTGCGTCCCCGGGGGCAGCGGATACTTCAACTTCGGATGTGTGCCACAAGCTGCAGGAGAGCCGGGGGCCTACGGGGATTCGTGTGAGTTCATCAATACGTGCGGACCGGGCCTCGTGTGCGCCGATGGGTCGGCGGTGCCCGGCTGCGAGGGCATCGGCTGCTGCACTCCGGTCTGCGATGTGACGGAGCCCAATACCTGTCCGGGCGAAGGACAGACGTGCCAGATCTGGTTCCCCGAAGGCGATTCGCCGCTGGGACACGAAGACGTAGGAGCGTGCGCGCTATGAAGATCGCGACGGTGAAGATTCATGTCGCCCGAGTCGCAGTGGTGTGGATGGCCTCGGCCAGCGTTGCCTGCCTCACCCGACCCGTGGGCGAGGCGCCCGA
>JAHZJA010000372.1 GCA_022601155.1 Deltaproteobacteria bacterium
AGGGGGAGCGGCCGAGCGGTTGAGGTCGCTCACGGGAGGCGAGCAGTGATGGTGCGGGCCGGCTTTTGTCTGGTGTCGTCGGCCCCACACGACGCCACTTGTGCCACAGTTGCCGTCGTCGTCGCCGGGCTTGGGTACCGGTGGCCAGGAGCCAGCGGACGTGCAGGTGGAGCTTACCGATCAGGTCGTCATCATCACTGGAGCGGGGCGAGGAATCGGCAAACAGGTGGCCCTCGCTGCGGCGAACTCGGGGGCCGACGTCGTGCTCGTGTCGCGGACCCAGGCGCAGCTCGAGCAGGTGGCACAGGAGGTGCGGGACATCGGTCGGGAGGCCTTGGTCCACGCGTGCGATCTGTCCGACGCCGACGCCCCCAAGGCCATTGTCACGGCGACCATCGAGCGCTTCGGTCGGGTGGATGTGTTGGTCAACAACGCGGCGATGAACTACGTCGCGAACCTCGTGATGTCCAAGGACGAGCAGTGGGCTCAGGTGTACGAGCTCAACGTGTTTGCCATGGTCCGCCTAACCCGGCTGGTGCTGCGACACCTCATCCGGCGCAAGGCGGGCCGCATCATCAATATCTCGTCGGTCTCGGCCAAGATGGGGGCGGCCTACAACAGCGCCTATTCCTCGTCCAAGGCGGCGATGTTCGGCTTCACCAAGTCGGTGGCCCGCGAGGTCGCGCGGCTGGGGATCACGGTCAACGCCGTGTGCCCGTGGCACGTGGACACCGAGATGGTGCGAGAGGCGATGGCGCAGCGAGCCAAGATGTTCGGCAAGACGACCGAGCAGTACCTCGCCGACGTGGTCGCCGAGAATCCGCAGGGGCGGATCATGACCGCCGAGGAGATGGCGGCGACGTGTCTGTTCCTCATGTCCCACGGTGCGCGAGGCATCACCGGTCAGACGATCAACGTCGACGGTGGCTTCGTGATGGAGTGAGCCGTGGATCTTCAGCGTCCCATCGAGGGCGAGTCGGTGGTGACCACCGATGATGATCCTTCCGATCCGATCCGCTACCGGGTGTGGGAGCCGACCTCGCCGCCCCGGGCTACCCTGGCGTTGCTGGCCGGGGTGATGAGCAACGCCGCCTGGTTCCGAGGACTGGCGGCACCGTGGCGAGCGCGAGGGTTTCGGGTGGTGGGCGTCGAGCGGCGCGGGAGCGGGCTCAACGACGGCCCCCACCACGGAGACGCGAGATCGGCCGCCGAGGTCCTCACGGATGCGCGGCGCGTGATCGAACGCGCCCGCGATGGCGAGCGCCCGGTGGTGGTCGTGGGCTGGTGCTGGGGGGCCAACGTCGCGGTGAACCTCACCTTGAAGATGGGGTCGTCCGTCGCCGGGCTCGCCCTGCTGTCTCCCGGCCTGTTTCCGTCCTCCTCGATCATCGAGCGGATGCGAGCGCTCGCCGACGAGGGCGACCGGCACCCCGAGGATGCGGTCGTGCTGGACAGCCCCATCACCGAGGAGATGTTCACCACCGGGCCCGCGCTCGAGGGCTTCATCTTGCGGGATGACGCCCGCTGGAAGCGGTTCACGCCCCGGTTCCTGGAGGTCTCGGGGCGGCTGTCCCTGGCCGCGCAGATGCGCTTGCGGCGGGTGCAGGTACCCGTCTTCGCCGCGCTGGGGCGCGACGACGAGGCGACCGACAACGCGCGGACCGAAGCGGAGCTAGCGCGATTGCCGAGCGGTCGGGTTCGCACCGTGTCGTTGCCTGGCGGACACGGCCTCCAGTTCGATGTGCCCGATGAGCTGGCCGGGCACCTCGACGCCTGGGCCGTAGACGCGTTAGGAGTGTGACCTCCATGTTCGCATCGCGCGAAGCCCAGTCCTTCATGGCCGGTCTCGGGGAGCCCGAGCGGGTGCAGGACCAGTTCCTCGCCGAGCAGGTCATCGCGCCCAACGTCGACTGTCAGTTCGGTCGCAGCCACGGCTTCGACAAGATCCGAACGCTCGACGAGTACCGTCGCGCCGTGCCGATCTCCGGCTACGACGCCTTCGCCGAGCTCATCGAGCGGACGGTGCACAGCGGTGAGCAGGGACTCGTGACCGGCGATCCCATCAAGCGGTTCTTCCTCACCTCGGGCTCGACGTCCAAGGCCAAGTACATCCCGGTCACCAGTCGGTTCGTCCGCAACAAGAGCCGCACATTCGGTGTGTACTGGAGCCTGGTGTTCGGCGAGCACCCCACGGCCAAGAGCGGTCGGATGGTCACGAACTTCTCCGACTCGGGCAAGGCGGTGCGCAGCCCGGGTGGTCTGCGGTGCAGCTCCGAGAGCGCCTACTGGGCGTCGGTGACCCGGGCCACGCAGATGCGGGAGCGCCCGATCATTCCCAAGACCGTCGCCCAGATCGGGGATTCCGACGGTCGGTACTACGCGATCGCCCGAATCCTGCTCGAGGAGCAGTTCTCGGTGATCATGACGCTCAATCCCAGCACGATCTTGCTGCTGTTCCAGAAGGTGGGACAGTTTGCGGAAGAGCTGTTCTCCGACATCGAGCGCGGCGGGATCGGTGGGCCGGCGTCGGTGGGCGACGAAGTCCGGGCCTATGTGGCCGACAACTACGGCGGCAACCCACAGCGTGCCGACCAGCTGCGGGCCTTGCTCGGGCAGCCGCCGGGGCTGATGGCCCACCGCTTGTGGCCGCAGCTGGACCTCGCCATCTGCTGGCGCAGCCCGATGCTCCAGCCGTACATCGATCTGCTCGGGCCCCACTTCGATGGGGTGGCGCAGCGCGACTACATCCTGATGGCCTCCGAGGGCGTGATGGCGGTGCCGCTGCACGACACGGCCAGCGGCGGAGCTCTGGCGTTGGGCGCCAACCTGTTCGAGCTGGTGCCCGAGGACGAGATCGACTCGCCCAACCCCACCGTGCTGTCCCCCCACGAGGTGGAGGTGGGTCGCACCTATGTGCTGGTGCTCTCGAACGCCTCGGGCCTTTATCGCTACAACATCGGAGACGTGGTGCGTGTGGTTCGGTTCGAGCAGCGCACCCCGGTCGTGGAGTTCCTGCACCGCGCCGGTTCCACCTGCTCGCTGACCGGCGAGAAGCTCACCGAGGACCAGGTCACCGCGGCCGTGTCCGATGTGGGAGAGCAGCTGGGACTGGCCATCGAGTCGTTCACGCTGGCTCCGGCCCGCGGTGGATTTCCCCACTACGTGGCCATGCTCGAACTCAACCACGAGGCCGAGCGTGCGGTGCTCCAGGAGTTCCCCCGTCGGCTCGACGAGGCGCTCGAGCAGCACAACATGGAGTACGGCTCCAAGCGTTCGTCGCAGCGGTTGGCCCCGCCCGAGCTGTGGCTGGTGCGGCCGGGCGGCTATGAGGCCCGACGCAGGCAGCGGCTCGCGGGAGGCGCCAGCGACTCTCAGATCAAGCCCACCCACCTGACCCGCGACGCCAACTTCGTCGACCAGTTCGACATCGTCGAGCGCTTTCATGCGGATTGAGTCGGTCCGGCTTCATCGGGTGCAGATCCCGTTCGTCGGTAGTTTTGGGCATGCCCTCTCGGAGCGCAGCCGCAGCGATGCCGTGTTCGTGGAGATCCGCGACGATGCTGGAGGGGTGGGGTGGGGTGAGGTGCTGCCGCGGCCCTACGTCACGGGGGAGACGATCGACGGGGTGATGGGGGAGACGGGCCCGGGCTTGGCCCGACGGCTGCTCGGGCAGTCACTGCGCGATCGGGCCGAGGTCGAGCGTTGGATCCGGCAGACCCTCGCCACCGTCGGGCGTGACCTGGCCGCGTTTGGCGGGATCGAGCTGGCGCTGCTCGACGTTGCAGGGCGGCGCCACGGATTCGCGCTCGCCGACGTCTTGGGTGGGGAGTCGGGCCCTCCACTACCGGCCGGCGTGGTGATCGGTTTCGAGGTGGCCACCGCGGATCTGCGCAAGCACTGCGTCAAGCTGCGATGGGGCGGCAAGACTCACGTGAAGGTCAAGGTCGGCCGCGACGACGATGGAGAGCGACTCGCGGCGATCACTCGGGTGTTCGGACCCGACGTCCCCCTGCGGCTGGACGCCAATGCGGCGTGGAACGCCGAGCAGGCCGTGGAGCGGTTGGATTCGTTCGAGGGGATCCCCATCGCTTCGATAGAGCAGCCGGTCCCCGCCGACGACCTGGTTGGACTGCGGACGATTCGTGAGCGGACCCGCGTCGCGGTGATGGCGGACGAGTCGGTATGCACGCTCGCCGATGCCCAGCGACTCGTGAGCGAACGGGCGGCCGATGTGTTCAACGTGCGACCCGGCAAGCAGGGCGGCATGTTGGCGAGCATGGCCATCGTGGAGTGCGCGCGGGCGGCCGAAATCACGCTCAATCTCGGCACGCTGGTGGGTGAGTCGGGCGTATTGTCACGTGCCGCCGAGGTGTTCGGACGGTGCGTTCCGGGGTTTGCCTGTCTGGACGGAAAGGGGCAAAATCGCTTCCTTCTCGAGGGAGACGTCCTGCACGAGCCCATCGCCGATTCCTCCGACTCCACCGCTGCGCCGAGCCTTGCCGTGCCCGGCCTCGGGGTGGATGTCGACCCCCACGCCATCGCGGCGCGGAGGCTGAGCGAACCGGTCGTGCTGCTCGCCGACGCAGGGTGACCCCCCCGAAAGATTCTTCCCGCGCTTCTCGGAAATCGTCAGCACAAGACACGCTCATGGACGACATCAGCAAGAAACTCACCGAATACATCCGCACGGAGCTCGCCAGCGGCCAGTCGGAGATCGACGCCGAGACCAGCCTCGCCGGGGTCATCGACTCGACCGCGATCATGGAGCTGGTGGTGTGGATCGAGGGCGAGTGTGGCTTCGACGTGGAAATCGACGACATCACGCCGGACAACTTTGGATCGATCACCAAGATCCACGAGTACATCAAGCGCAACCTGCCCAAGTCCTGAGCCTGCGAAGCGCTGGCGCGAGCCTGGACGTCGCCGCGTAGGCGCGGCCGGGCTCGTCGGCTCGATGCATGTATTGCCAAGGAGGGTCCCGTGTTCCTGTTCGATATGCTCCGCGCGGACGCGGAGACCCACCCCGACAAGCCAGCGGCGATCTTTCCCGACGACCGCATCACGTTCTCCCAGCTGCACCAACGCAGCGACCACGTAGCCGCAGCGTTGGCGGCACGAGGGGTCGGCCCGGGGGACCGGGTGGCCATCCTGTGCGACAACGGCTTGCCGCCGCTGGTCTACTTCTGGGGAATCCTCAAGACGGGCGCCCAGACGGTGGACATGCCCACCCTCGCCGGACAGGCAGTCCTCCAGGGAATCCTCGACGAGGCGCAGCCTCGGGCGCTGGTCATCGATCCCAAGCAACTGGGCAAGCTCGGCGGCGGCCTCGAGCTGCCCGAGCTGGTGCTGACGTATGGCGACGGTGAGCAAGCCGCCACGGAGCACGGGCTGACCGTGCTCACTCTCGACGCCATCGAGTCCCAGCCCGCGGCGGCTGCTCCGATTCCGGCCATCTCGCCCGACGACGTGGCGATGATCGTCTACACCTCGGGCACGACGGGGCGGCCCAACGGGGTGATGCTCTCGCACGAGAACTTCATCTCGAATCTGCGCGCCTCCAACGAGCTGATGGGGCTGACGTCGGACGACAGCATCCTGGTCGTCGTGCCGCTGTACTACATCCACGGTCGGATGCAGCTGCTCCTGCACGCGCTCATCGGGGGGCACCGTGGTGTTCAGCTCGGGGTTCACGTTCCCGGCCAAGGTGCACGCCGAGCTGTGCGACTCGGGGGTGACGGGGCTATCGGGCGTGCCGTACCACTTCAAGCAGCTGATGGGTCGCTCCAAGCTCGCCGAGCGCCCGCCACAGAACCTCCAGTACGTGCTGGTGACCGGTGGCGCGCTGTCGCCCTCGGGGCTCGAGCAGCTGCAGCAGGCGCTGCCGAACGTGGGCATCCACCTCGCCTACGGCCAGACCGAGGCGGCCCCGCGCATCACGTGGATCGGTCCGAAGGAGCTGCCGGTCAAGCGAGGCTCGGTAGGACGGGCGCTGCCGGGTGTGACCGTCGAAATCCTCGGGAGCGACGAGCTTCCGGTCGGCCCCAACCAGGTGGGCGAGGTCGCGGCGGGAGGGCCCAACATCATGAAGGGCTACGTCAGCGGCGACGAGCGGACCCTCGGGAAGATCGATGCACAAGGGCGCCTGCGGACCGGTGATCTGGGGCGTCTGGACGACGACGGGCATCTGTTCCTGGTGGGTCGTAGCTCCGAGATGATCAAGAGCGCAGGCGAGCGCATCTTTCCCCAGGAGATCGAGGACGTCCTGCATCGTCTCGACGGGGTGGCCGAGGTCGCGGTGATCGGGCTGCCCGATGAGCTGCTCGGGGAGAAGGTGGTCGCCTACCTCATCGCCAAGGCTGGCCACACGCTCGAGCGACCCACGCTCAAGGCCCATTGCCTGGCCGCGATGCCCTTCGTCCGGGTGCCCAAGGAGTTTCGGGTGGTGGAGTCTCTGCCGCAGACCGCCTCGGGCAAGGTGAGCCGCGCCAAGCTGCGCCAGCAGGCCGTGGCCGACAAGGCCTGACGAGCGCCCCATGAGCGAGCCCGCCCCCGATCTACGCAGCTTCCTCGAGCTGGTCGCCAAGCGACGCAAGGCCGACTACGTGGAGGTTGCCCGCGAGGTCGATCCGCACTACGAGACCGCGGCCATCGTCACCGCGTTCGAGGCCAAGCGTCGCTCCCCGCTGCTGGTCTTTCGCAACGTCAAGGGCACCGGGCTTCCGGTCGTGACCAACGTCGGTGGATCGATGGGCCGGCTGGCCTTGGCCCTGGGCTGTCCGCTGCCGAAGGTCGGCATGCGGTTCGAGGAAGCGGTGGCCGAGCGTCACCCACCGGTTCGGGTGTCCGATGCTCCCGTGCAGCAAGTGGTGCGTCGCGACGAGGCCGTCGATCTCGGCTGGCTACCCTCGCTCGTCTATCACGCGGACGATTGCGAGCAGCCGTACTTGACCGCGGCCATGGTCGTGGCCCGCGATCCGGTCAGCGGGATCGAGAACCTCAGCTACCACCGCATGATGATCGCCGGGCGCGACCGAACCGGCATCTATATGGAGCGGGGTCGTCACCTGCATGGGATCTTCGAGCGCTACCAGCAAGCTGGCCGCGCGATGCCCATTGCCGTGGTCGTGGGGGTTCACCCCGCCATCACCCTGGGGGCCCTGTACGCGGGCAAGCCCGAGGTCGACGAGTACGAGATCGTCGGGGGCCTGCTGGGCGCCCCGCTGCCGGTCACCCCCACGGTGACTGGCCACGATCTCCTGGTGCCCGCGGGCGCCGAGATCGTCCTCGAGGGCGAGGTCTCGATCACCGAGACCATCCCGGAGGGCCCGTTTGGCGAGTTCACCGGCTATGGCACCGGGGCTTCGACCACGCCCGTCTTCCAGGTTCGGGCGATCACGCACCGCACCGATCCCATGTTTCAGGACATCGTCAGCGGGGGCTTGGAGCACCTGATGCTGTCGATGCCCGCGCTGGAGCACCGTACCCTTCGGGATGCTCGCGCGGCCTGCCCCGGGGTGCGCGCGATCGCACTGCCCGCTCCTCTGACGGCAGTGGTGTCGTTGGCCAAGAGCGACGACGACCAGCCCCGCCGAGTGATCGAGGCGCTGCTCACCTCCGACATCTACGCCAAGCACGTGATCATCGTCGACGAAGACGTCGATCCGGGAGACCTCCACAAGGTGATGGGCGCGGTCGCGTTGCAGACCCAGGCGGACACCAAGGTCCACATCCTGGCCGATCAGCAGGGAACCCCGCTCGACCCCTCGTGCCCCCGCAAGGACGGGCGCTCGGCCAAGATGGGCATCGATGCCACGCGGCCGCTGGCGCCCGTGCGACCGGTTACCCGCAACCGCATCCCCCCACACGTACTCGCGGCGGTGGACCTCGACGAGATCCTGGGGCGTTCCTGATCCGCGGGGTCTGGAGCACCGATTGGGCTCGACCGCACGGCCCGATCCAGGGCGGGTGACCACCAAGCCTCCCGGACGCAGCTCGGCCGACGCAATCGACCCGACCGGGGCTCTGGACCGCACGTGGCCGTCGCGCGACATTTGCGGCACACTGCCCCCGGATGAAGACGTACGAGACGGATGTCCTGGTGGTCGGTGGCGGCGGGGCGGCGACCGCGTCGACGATCGCCGCGCACGATGCCGGCGCGCGCACCATGATGGCCGTCAAGGGGCAGTTCGGCGTGCCCGGGGTTCGTGGAGCGGGGGCCACCTCCAACCCCAAGGCCGACTTCTGGACGATTCGGACCGTGGGTCCCAAGGGAGGGTTGTTCAATCCTCCCGACCTCACCTACCACGACATGCTGCAGACGGGCCTCGGGATGGCCGACCCGGTGCTGTGCAAGATCTTCGTGGAAGAGGTGACCGAGGCGATCAAGCGCCTGCGAAGCATGGGCATGCGCTTTCAGAGCAAGATGCTCGCGACGATGCCCGCGACCAAGGACAGCAAGGGCACCAACAACATCGTGCTGATCCAAAAGGCGGTGATCGAGGGCACCAACACACAGGTCCTCGAGCACGCCAACCTGACCGATCTCATCGTCGAGCGTGGCCGCTGCAAGGGCGCGGTGGGCATCGACGACGATGGGGAGCCGTTCGTCGTGCATGCGGGCGCGGTGATCATGGCGACCGGTGGGGTGGGGCAGCTGTTCAAGTACAGCTTCAACCCCCCGGGCAACACCGGTGATGGCTACGCGATGGCGCTGCGGGCCGGAGCTGCGCTGTTCAACATGGAGTTCATGCAGCAGGGGCTGGCCACTACGTGGCCCACCCAGTGCATCGCGATGCTCTACGAGATGGACCAGCCGTACCGGATGCTCAACCGCGACGGCAAGGCGTTCCTCCGCGACTGGCTGCCCGACGGGATGGACATCATGGACGTCTCGAAGGACAAGGCCTGGCACTGGCCGGTGAGCTGTCGCGATCGGGCGATTCACCTCGATCGTGCGATCCACGGCGAGGCCCTGGCCGGTCGCGCCACGGAGAACGACGCCGTCTACCTCGACCTGGCCGGGACCCAACGTGGTTTCCAGCCCGAGGTGTTCGATGCCTATATGAAGGAGAACGGCATCGATATCAGCACCGACCTGCTCCAGGTGCAGATCCATCACCACACCTCCAACGGTGGAATCCGCATCGACCCCCAGGCGCACTCGCCGTTCGTACGGGGGCTGTTCGCGGTGGGTGAGGCGGCAGGCTGGCAGGGCGCCGACCGCCTGGGTGGCACGATGCTGGGGGGATCGCAGGTGTTCGGCTGGCGCGCGGGCGCCAAGGCAGCCGAGGTGGCCAAAGAGAGCCCCCAGGGCACGCTGCGCCCCGACGACTTCGACCGGCTGTTGGGGGAGCGCATCGCCCGGCAGCGAGAGAGCAAGGGCTCGCTTCGGCCCACCCAGCTGCATACCGAGCTACAGCAACGCATGTGGGAGCTGCTGCTGGTCGAGAAAGACGAAAAGCAGCTGCAACAAGCACAAGGGGTGATCAACGAGCAGCGCGGGCGACTTCGCGACGACTTGCTGATCGCGGAGCCGTTCGACCACGTGG
>JAHZJA010000034.1 GCA_022601155.1 Deltaproteobacteria bacterium
CTCATCACCGCGAGCCTGCTCCGCCACATGCCCCAGCAGGGGGCCCGCCACCGCGCCGGGAGGAAGTCATGACCGACACCACCCACGACACCCCCGCTGCGCCGCTGCCCGTGCTGGAGATGGACGGGCAGGAGGTCTCCTTCGAGCCTGGGCAGACCCTGTACGAGCTGAGCCGGAAGATCCGGGCCCAGGTCCCCACGCTGTGCTACGACGACCGCCTCGATCCCTTCGGCGGCTGTCGGCTGTGCGTGGTGGAGGTGGAGGGCTACCGCAACCCGGTCGCCTCGTGCACCACCGTCGCCATGGCCGGGATGAAGGTCCACACCCGAAGCGAGAACGTCGAGCGACAGCGCAAGACCCTGCTCGAGCTGGTGGTGTCCGAAAACCCCAAGGCCTCGATCGATCCGCTCCGCGGGATGGCCTCGCAGGAGCTTCGGGTCCTCGCCGAGCGCTACGAAGTCACCGGAGAGCGCTTCGCGGGCGCCACCTCGGGCAAGTCGCGCGCCGACGACCCCAACCCCCTCATCTTCCGCGACTACGACCAGTGCATCTCCTGCTACCGCTGCGTGCGTGTGTGCGCCGAGCAGGAGGGCGACTACGCCATCAGCGTGCGCGGCCGCGGCTTCGAGACCAAGATCACCACCGAGTTCGACGGATTGCTCGAAAACTCCGACTGCACGTTTTGTGGGCAGTGCGTGCAGACCTGCCCCACAGGAGCCCTGGGCGACCGCAAGGCCATGCGCGCCGAGGCGCTGCCCGAGCCCATCGAGACCACCCGCTCGGTGTGTCCATATTGCGGCGTGGGCTGCTCGGTCGACCTGATGAGCAAGGGCGACAAGCTGGTCGGCATCCGGCCCGCCATGGATGGACCGGCCAACGAGGGAGCACTGTGCGTCAAGGGCCAGTTCGCCTTCGATTTCGTCCAGCACGACGATCGCCTCACCACCCCGCTGGTCCGCGGCGAAGACGGCGAGCTACACCCGGCCAGCTGGAGCGATGCTCTGGACCGCGCTGCGGCCGGCTTCGCCAAGGCCGGCGACCAGCACGGTCGCCACAGCGTCTACGCGATCGCATCGGGACGGGCTCCGCACGAGTCGACCTACGCGATCCAGAAGTTCATCCGTGCCACGTACGGCACCAACTACGTCGACAACTGTTCTAGGGCTTGACACGCCCCCACGGTGGCCGGTCTGGCCGCCACGATCGGACGCGGGGCGATGAGCAACCCGCTGGCGGACATGGAGAAGCCCGACGTGATCTTCGCGATCGGGACGAACATGACCGAGTGCCACCCAGTGGCCGCGACTCGCCTCAAGAAGGCCATGCGCCACGGCGCCAAGATGATCGTCGCCGACCCGCGGCGCATTCCCCTGGCCGACATCGCCAACGTCTACATGCCCCTGCGGGTCGGGACCGACGTGGCCATGCTGCTGGGCATGGCCCACGTCATCGAGCGCGAGGGCTTGTGCGATCGCGCCTTCATGGAGGCCCGCACCGAGGACGCCGAGACGTTCCTGGCCCACGTTCGCCAGTTCACGCCACAGTGGGCGCAGAGCATCTGTGGCGTGCCCGCCGAGACGATCGAGGAGGCCGCGCTGCTGTTCGGTCGGGCCGAGCGTGGCGCCATCTACTACACGCTGGGGATCACCGAGCACATCTGCGGCGTCGACAACGTGCAGAGCCTGTGCAACCTGATCCTGATGACCGGCAACATCGGTCGCGAGGGAACCGGCATCAACCCCATGCGCGGGCAGAACAACATCCAGGGAGCGGGCGACGCCGGAGGGCTGCCCAACAACTTCCCGGGGTTCCTTCCCGTCATCGACCCGGAGAATGCGCGGCGCTTCAGCGAGCTGTATGGCCGCCCCATCGACGCCGAGAAGGGCATCACCAAGGTGCGGGCACTCGATCTGGCCGCGGCCGGACAGATGGCCGCGATGCTCATCTGCGGCGAGAACACACTGGTCTCCGACCCTGATCGCGCGCACTGCCAAAAGGCCCTCGAACGACTCGACCATCTGGTGGTGATCGACATCTTCCGCACCGAGACCGCCGATCTCGCCGATGTCGTTCTCCCCGCTTCGGCGTGGGCAGAGACCGATGGGGTGTTCACCAACACCGAGCGCCGCGTGCAGCGGGTGCGCGCCGCGGTCCCGCCCCAAGGTGAGGCCAAGCCCGAGTGGTGGATCCTCGCTCAGCTCGCCAAGCGCGTGGGAACCCCCGGGTTCGACTGGGAGTCACCCAAGGAGGTGTTCGACGAGCTGTGCAGCGTCTCGCCGATCTACGCCGGTATCGACTGGGAGCGCGCCGGTGAGGCCAAGTACCACTGGCCCATTCCCTACGACGGTCATCCCGGCACCCCGCGACTACACGAGGAGGATTTTCCCTCCGCGACCGGCAAGGGCAAGTTCATGTGTGTCGGCTACCGCGACCCCGCCGAGACCGTATCCAAGGACTTCCCCGTGTGGCTGACGACCGGACGCCGTCTGCAGCACTACCACACCCGCACGATGACCGGCCGCGCGGGCATGCACTACTTCGTGCCCGAAGAAGTCCTCGAGGTCCACCCCGATGACGTTCGCGACTGGGGCCTGGTCGACGGAGGCTGGTGCAGCATGTCCGGCTCGCGCGGCCGGGTGGAGCTCAAGGTGGAGGCCAACGACCGGTCCCCGCGAGGCACCGTGTTTTGCAGCTTCTCGTTCGGTGACGTGCCCGTGAACATCCTGACCGGGGCCGGCTACGACCCGATTACCGAGACGGCCGAGCTCAAG